>CAYTNC010000013.1:0-33284 GCA_964438935.1 uncultured Bacteroidales bacterium | reverse complement strand
TGCTATTCGATTTTGCCGTTGTTTACCCGGAAGAGTTTGTAGTCGGCTTGCATTTCTTCAAGTATGTACTGCATCCGGGCTTCGTCAGTATGTGATATAAAAATCTGTCCGAAATGCTCATCCGACACAAGTTTGATAATTTGCCGCACCCGGCTTTCATCAAACTTGTCAAACACATCATCAAGCAGCAATATGGGTTTGCAACGGGTCATTTCCTTTATAAAGTCGAACATGGCCAGCTTCAGCGTTACCAGGAAGGTTTTTTGCTGTCCCTGCGAACCGGTTTTTTTTAAGGGGTACCCGTTTAACCTGAGCGCAATGTCGTCTTTGTGGATTCCCTGGGTAGTATACTGCATAATCCGGTCCTTATCTCTTGCGTGTTGCATCAGTGAAATATAACCACCATCATTGAGCTGCGAATGGTATTGCATATCCACTTCTTCCAGGCCGGGTGCAATGCTGTGGTAATACTTCTGGAATATAGGGATCATCATCCTGGTATACTCCGTGCGTTGTCGGAAAATTCTTTCGGCCAGCGGATGCATCTGGTCGTCATAAATGGTCAGCATATCATCGCCGGAACTTTTTCCTGCGGCAAAATCTTTAAGCAGCTTGTTCCGTTGGGCAAGTAACTTGTTGTAACTGATGACATCTTCCAGGTAGGTTTTGTCGTATTGTGCAATTACGCTGTTCAGAAATTTGCGGCGCTCTTCGCTTCCCTCAAGAATCAGTGACACATCTTCGGGTGATATCATGACCAAAGGAAACAAACCGATATGGTTTGCCAGCCGGTCGTATTCCTTTTTATTTCTTTTGAAGATTTTATTCCTGTTGTGATGAATGGCGCAATAAATCTCATCCGATTTGGTTTCATTGTGAAAAGTGCCCTGAATAACGGCAAATTCCTGGCTGTGGCGGATGTTTTGCGTATCAACCGGGTTGAAGTAGCTTTTGCACAAACACAGGTAATGAATTGAATCGAGCAGGTTGGTTTTGCCTGCGCCGTTGTTGCCAACAAAGCAATTGATACCCGGTGCAAAGGCCAACTCAGCCGCCTCGAAATTTTTAAAATTAACCAGTGAAAGTGTTTGCAGGTACATAAGAAGAATTAAACTTCAAATTTAGCATTTTTGGTAAGTGTATCGATGGTAAAAAAATTGAAACTCAAAAAAGCCATAATATTACGTGGATACAACAATTGACTGCAAATTCAGCTTGCTTTTTTGCAGAATAATTACAATTGCCCGGAGGGCATATGGTATTGTAGAAAACCAATTATGAGTGGTCCTTTTACCGCGGAGCGGTTATGGTTTAAGCAATATATTTCATCTTTATATACCATAACCGCTCCGCGGTAAAAGGTAAATATCCGATATGTATTTCTATAACACCTAAACCGCTCCGCGGTATTTTCGATTCCTAATATCTCAAAACTAAATGAAAATTTCATACGGAATTATTATGCAAATCTCATAATTAAATATAATTTTAAAGGCGATAACCCTACCTGACCATTTAAGTTATGAAAAGTCTGATTCGTGATTCCTTTAGCAGAGGACTATTTCGCCTTGTTTTTTTTATCCTGTCGTTGTTATCCTGCAATAGCTTATTTTCGCAGGCATTCAAACAAAACATCAAGTTCACCAACATCTCCATCAAAGATGGTTTATCACAAAGTTCCCCAAATTGCATCTTTCAGGATTCCAGAGGTTTTATTTGGGTAGGCACTGAAGACGGTTTGAATAAATATGACGGTTTTTCTTTTGATGTATACAGGCCGGTGCAGCATGATCCGAACAGCCTCAGCAATCCCCGAATACTTGCTATTTCAGAAGACAAAGCGGATAATCTGTGGATTGGCACCAATGGTGGCGGTTTAAACAAGTACAACCGGCATACCAACAAGTTCACCACGTATGTGCCCGGTTCAAAAGATTCACTGACCCTTTCAGGCAGGGTTGTTTACAGTATTGTTGCAACACCGGATGATGCATTGTGGGTGGGAACAGAAAATGGTCTTTCATTATTGAACCTGAAAACAGGTTCATTTGTAAACCTGGACAAAGCCTATGCAAAACTGGCGCAACTTTCGGGTGTAGCTATAAACTGTATTGCCATCAGTAACGAGAACCTGTGGATTGGCACAAATCAGGGGTTGTACGGGCTCAACCTGAACAACGGTGTGCTTGACCGGTATGTTCATGACCCGGCGAACAGGCTTTCAATACCCGACAATCACATCACATCGCTGCTGATAAGCAAAGCAGGTATGTTGCTGGTTGGAACAGCAACTTCATTATGCATCACCGACCAACATTCCGGGTTAT
This sequence comes from uncultured Bacteroidales bacterium, assembly GCA_964438935.1. Classification (GTDB taxonomy): domain Bacteria; phylum Bacteroidota; class Bacteroidia; order Bacteroidales; family UBA10428; genus UBA5072. Next base: position 30,957 of record CAYTNC010000013.1, on the reverse strand, counting down.
TTGACAGGCCATTATCGGGTTTATACCAAATGAATGCCGGCCGGGTTTTAAATATTAAAGCAATGCTGGAAGACGAATCTGGTGATATCTGGATTGCCACATTCGGAAACGGATTGTTTGTATGGTCACCAAAGGGCGGAGCTATTGAAAACCTGACCTATGACCACAACAACCCATACAGTCTGAGAAACAATGAAGTGCTTTCGTTGTACCGCGACTTTTCGGGCATTATCTGGGTGGGGTCAAATGGTTTGGATGTGTACAATCCCAAAAAGGAGAAGTTCACCCTGTATGACTATGTACCCTACTCTAATGATAAACTGATATTCAGAAATATTCATCCGATTTATCTGGACAACTATGAAGTGTTGTGGATTGGATCAAAAACCGATGGTTTACATATTCTTGACAGGACCAACAAAACATATACCAGGTTGGTGCATCAGGAAGGCGTAAGTAACGGTCTGTCGAGCAGTAAAATCCGTGCACTCCGGGAATATCCCGAGGGAATTTTATGGGTTGGAACGGAAGACCAGGGTTTGAATAAAATATATCTGGACGGGAACCGGAAACCTGTACGTTATGAAAATTACAAACACGAGGAAGAAAATCCCAATTCAATTACCAGCAACAAAATATATGCTTTTCATGTGGATCAGCAGGGCCGGTTGTGGATTGGCACCGACAATGGGCTGACCATAATGGACATTGAATCAGAAACTTTCAGGCAGGTTCTCCCCGATACAGTGAATTCAAAGAGTCTGAACAACAATACGGTTTATTCCATTTTTGGCGATAAAGCCGGAAATATTTGGCTGGCCACCGATATGGGCATCAACAAATACAATGCTGAAACTGATGATTTCACCCACTACATGCACAATGAAAAAGACGCAAAAACGGTGATTCATAATGAAATTCTTTGCTTTTACGAAGACAGGCAGGGCAAAATATGGGTTGGAACCTATGGAAAGGGACTTGATCAGCTGGATCCTAAAACCGGGGAGTTCCGGCATTTTTCAGAGATCACCCAGTTGTCAACAGCTGTAGTATATGGAATTCTGGAGGATGACGATCACAACCTGTGGCTGAGTACGAACAGCGGTATCCTGAAATTCAAGCCGGAAAGAGGGACCATTAAAAAATTCAGTATTGAAGACGGCCTGCAGAGCAATGAATTCAACGGCACATCTTATTTTAAAAGCAAGGACGGAGAAATGTTCTTTGGCGGGCAATACGGGCTGAACAGTTTCTATCCCCGGGACATACTCGTTGACACCGTAGCACCCCGGATTGTGCTTACTGATTTTCAGGTTCATAATCTGTCTGTGACACCCGGTGAGGATTCGCCTTTGCAAACCCACATCAGTGAAGCCAGGGAAATAACCATCAGGCACCGGCAGAACAATTTTACGCTGTATTTTGCAGCACTTCATTTTGCCAATCCTGCTCTGAACAGGTACAAGTATAAACTTGAAGGATTTGACCGCGAATGGATTGACGCCGGAAACCGAAGATTTGTTTCGTACACCAACCTGCCCTTTAAAACCTATACCTTCAGGGTAATTGCATCAAACAGCGACGGAATATGGAACAACAAGGGGCTGGATGTGAAGATCAGGGTAAAGCCCCCCTTTTGGAGAACTCTATGGTTTTACATTCTCGCGGGCCTGTTAATAGCCGGTGCATTGGCACTTCTGATTAGAGAAAGAATTCAAAATGCGCAGCGGCAGAAACTCCTAATTGAAGAAAAGCTAAAAGAGAGCTCAAAGGAGCTTGATAGCGCTCGAATTCAAATGGAAAATCAACATTCAGAGATTGTGATCCAGAAAAGAGAGTTGCTTCAGCGCGAGAAGGATCAGGAAAACCTGGTCTGGTTTAACCAGGGCATAGGCTTGTTTTCCGATCTGATCAGTGCCAACAGAACCAATCTGCCCGAGTTGTGTAAGGATGTAATTGAAAAGCTGGTGGAATATGTTGAAGCCCAACAGGGGGGTGTGTTTCTGCTGAATGATGAAGACGAAAAAAACCCGTTTCTTGAACTGGTTGCCAGTTATGCCTTTTCAGAATCAAGAAGCAAGGCGCATTTCAACATCGGTGAAGGGTATGTGGGAACAAGCTTTGGCGACAAAGAATTTATTGAAGTGGATAATTTGCCCGACAGCTATTCTGAATTGAGTTCCGGTTTGGGCAAAGTAAGCATTAGGCATCTTGTTCTTGCACCGCTGATGGTAAATGAACAATGTATAGGAGTAGTGGAACTGGGATCTTTTAAGAAGATAAAAGGCTATAAGGTTTCATTCATTGAAAAACTGATGGAAAGTTTTGCGTCAACCATAAGTACCGGGCAGGCCAATTCAAAGCTGAAGCTGTTAATTGATCAATCGAATCAGCAAGCCCAGGTATTGAAGGAGAACGAAGAAAAACTAAGGCAAAACCTCGAAAAGATGATGGCAACCCAGGAAGAAGCAGCCCAACGTGAGGATGAACTGATTAACATGTCGGAACAAGCAGCCACCCGCGAAGAAATGCTTAACCAGGAGATTGAGACCCTGCGCTCCCGCATTGAGGAGCTGACCGGTCAGCCTATTGAAAATCAATCGAGTTCCTTGTAAAGAACCTCTTTTGCCCTTTCCAGATCCGCGGTTTGGTTTTTACTTAATACAGGATATTTCAGATTGAGCTGTTTCAAGCGCTGGAGAATAACTTCAGCCACTGCCATGCGCATATACCATTTTTTATCGGCCGGAATGATATACCATGGGGCATAACGGGTAGAGGTTTCCCTGATCATCAATTCGTACGCATTCTGGTAGTCATCCCAAAAATTTCGTTCCTCGAGATCGCTGAGGGCAAACTTCCAGTTTTTTTCAGGTTCATCGATCCTTTTCAGAAAACGCTCTGCCTGTTCCTTTTTTGAAAGATGAAGGAAAAATTTGAGAATGGTGGTTCCGTTGCCAGCCATGTGTTTTTCCAGATCATTGATGCTGTCATATCTTTTTTGCCAGAATTCGTTGTTTACTTTTTGAATGCCATCTATTTCCGCCAGATTTTGCCGGAGCAGCAGTTCAGGATGCACCCTGACAATCAATACTTCCTCGTAATACGATCTGTTGAATATGCCAATGCGACCTTTTTCGGGCAGGCACCGGGTTGTCCGCCACAGGAAATCATGATCAAGTTCCTCTGCGGAGGGTTGTTTGAAACTGTATACCTGGCAACCCTGGGGATTGATACCCGACATGACATGCTTGATGGTGCTGTCTTTTCCGGCTCCGTCCATTGCCTGGAATATCAGCAAAACAGCATGGGAATTATCGGCATACAGCTTATCCTGAACCTCCTGCATTTCCCTGATGTAATTGTTCATCCATTCGGTTGCTTCATTTTTATCTGAAAACCCTGAAGTACTGTCGGTTTTAAAATCTTTAAGCGAGCTGAACTTACCCGGTTCAGCCAGAAATTTATTAATGTCCATTTGAATTGTTATTGATTATTAGTTAGGTATTTACATTCATATTGAAAGCCGTCAAACTAAGAAGAGCTTCCGTCCTTACAGGTAAACGCGTCAACTTAAGAAAAATTTACATCCATTATTTTCGAAAAATCCCTGATTGCTAAGGGGTGAAACCCCGAAATATAATAGCACAGGGCGAAGTGAAACGAAGCCCTGTGTTATACGTGGGTAATAATTTTTGAGCGCTGTAAGTGCGAAACTTTTTAAGTGCATATGCCAAAGCATTACCTTACGGGCCTTCAGCCCTTAGAAACAATTGTATTATCCTACACAGGGCTTCATCATGCTTTCACATGATTTCGCCCTGTGCTCATACATATCGTTCCTTCGGAACTTTTCAGGAATAATGATTCACCTGGAAAATCCCTTAAGTTGACGTGCATGCCTGTATGCCTGCCTGCCGGCAGGCAGGGGCGTAAGCAATTGATCAAATTAAATAATAGTTTCAAAGATCTTAATAAAGATAACACGTTTTTATAATTATGTTTATTTCTTGTTGATAATAACGCGTGTTATAAAACGTTAAAAACAATATCCAACGCGGATTTTATGTATCTTTACAGGCTGCAAACTGATGGGTTGAAACCCGTCAGCGCAGTACTCATTTGAATTAAGAAACGGAGCCAGATATGAATTTAGAAACTGAAGGACAACCACAAAAACCAACCAAGACATCGAGTGATTATTCTGCCGATAGTATTCAAGTGCTTGAGGGACTGGAAGCAGTTCGCAAGCGGCCCGCCATGTACATTGGAGACATCAGTGTTAAAGGACTGCATCATCTTGTATATGAAGTAGTTGACAACTCAATAGATGAAGCGCTGGCCGGCTATTGCAGCAATATTGAAGTGACCATCAATGAGGACAATTCCATCACCGTTAGCGACGACGGCCGTGGAATACCTGTGGATATGATGGAGAAGGAAAAGAAATCGGCTTTGGAGGTTGTACTCACCGTGTTGCATGCCGGAGGAAAATTCAACAAGGATTCTTATAAAGTATCGGGTGGTTTGCACGGCGTGGGTGTATCTTGTGTTAACGCGCTTTCATCGCATTTTTCGGCTACAGTATATCGTGACGGTAAACAATATCAGCAGGAGTTCGAATGTGGGAAGCCGTTATATTCTGTTAAGGAGGTAGGCTCCAGTGATAAAACCGGAACAGAGATTTCCTTCATTCCGGATAACAGTATTTTCATTGTTTCAGAATATAACTTTGAAATACTGACATCAAGGTTAAGAGAACTGGCCTTCCTGAATAAAGGAATCAAACTTACCCTGACGGATAAGCGTGAGTTGGAAGAAAACGGCAATGGCAGCCATTTTCGCGAGGAGGTATTTTATTCTGAAAAAGGTTTATCGGAATTTGTTACGCTGCTTGATGAAAATCGTGAGAAACTCACCGGTATTATTCATATTGAGAACGTTAAGTCCGAAGTACCCGTGGAAGTGGCCATGCAATATAACACCTCCTTTACCGAAAATGTTTTCGCCTATGTTAACAATATAAATACCATTGAGGGCGGAACGCATCTGGCCGGTTTCAGAAGAGGACTTACCCGTACGCTGAAAGCATATGCGGAAAAGTCGGGCATGCTTACAAAGCTCAAATTTGACATCAGTGGTGACGATTTCCGCGAAGGATTAACAGCGGTTATTTCCATAAAAGTTGCCGAGCCCCAGTTTGAAGGCCAGACAAAAACCAAGCTTGGTAACTCTGAGGTAATGGGATTTGTGGACCAGGCAGTTTCAGTTGCCCTTTCCAATTATCTCGAAGAAAACCCGAAGGATGCAAAGATCATAGTTCAGAAAGTTATTCTGGCTGCTCAGGCCCGCCATGCTGCACGAAAAGCGCGTGAACTGGTGCAACGCAAAGGAGTTCTTTCCGGATCGGGCCTCCCGGGTAAACTTGCTGACTGCTCCGATAAGGACCCTGCCGTAAGTGAGATTTATTTTGTTGAGGGTGATTCTGCAGGCGGAACAGCAAAGCAGGGGCGCGACAGGCATTTCCAGGCTATTCTTCCCCTGAGGGGCAAGATTCTGAATGTGGAAAAAGCCATGCCCCACAAAATATTCGATAATGAAGAGATCAGGAATATTTACACAGCTCTTGGTGTTACCGTGGGCACTGAAGAAGACAGCAAAGCGCTGAACCTGGAAAAACTCAGATACTTTAAAGTGATCATCATGACGGATGCCGATGTGGACGGCTCACACATTACCACCTTGATGATGACATTCTTTTACAGGTATATGGAAGAACTTATTAAAAACGGCCACCTGTATATTGCCACGCCGCCCCTGTACCTGGTTAAAAAAGGTAAAACCGAGCGTTACTGCTGGACGGAAGAAGAGCGTAGGGCCATTGTTGAAGAGCTTGGAAAAGGAAAAGACGGTTCTGTTCATGTACAACGGTATAAAGGTCTTGGAGAGATGAATGCCGTACAACTTTGGGAAACCACAATGAACCCCGCCCACCGCACACTCAGAAAGGTCACTATTGAAAGTGCAGCAGAAGCCGATCGTGTATTTTCCATGTTAATGGGCGATGATGTGCCTCCCAGAAGGGAATTCATTGAAAAACACGCCAAGTATGCGCGCATTGATGCCTGATTAGCCGTACCTGTTAAATTAAACAGTTTGACTTGTTGAATAATCTGCTTGATATTCATAAGTATACTTTTCTTGGGCTTGATGTGATCCATCCCGGAAACTTTGCGGAATTGCTCCTCCGGTTTGTGCTCCACCTGTCTGTTGTACTGATCATGGTTAGGTTACTGTATTACCCTGTTGCCAGAAGAAAGGATTATTTGTTCAGCTTTATTCTGATCAGTTCATTGGTTTTCCTGCTTTGCTTTCTGCTTGAAAGTGTTGAACTACAACTTGGATTTGCGTTTGGGTTATTTGCCATTTTTGGTATTCTGAGATACAGAACGCTGGCTATTCCCATTAAAGAAATGACTTACCTGTTTGTGCTGATTGGCATTTCAGTTATCAATGCCTTGGCCAATGACAGAACCAGTTGGGCAGAGCTGATCTTTACCAACCTGGCCCTTTTATTCCTAGTATATGGCCTTGAAAGGTATTGGCTGGTAAAGCATGAATCATCAAAACAAATTGTATATGAAAAGCTGGATTTGATTCAACCCCAGAGGCGGGTTGAACTGATAAAGGACCTGGAAGAGCGTACCGGATTGAAAATTAACCATGTTGACATAGGACGAATTGACTACCTTAGGGGTATTGCGCGAATTATCCTGTATTACAACGAAAACGACAACCGTGTTAACCAGGCTGATGAAAGCGACCCCATATACACAGATCGTGTTGAGGATGATGATGAATAAGGGCTGAATGGTTTTCTAAAGTTTCTTTGACCGCAATGGCTGGGAAATAAGTGAAAGCTTATACAGGTCGAAAGCAAAGATACCCGGGTTTGAACCCAGCAGGTTCCGCATAACCAGGCTGGAAATAAAACTATAAAAGAACCGGTACAGCCTCACCATTCTGAACTTTTTCACCCTGTAATAAGCCTTCAGCAAGCGGATGTCTGTGATGTCGTCCTGATCAATCTTGTTGTCGTTAATGAGCATGAGCAGATTTCCAATTGCTTCTTCTGTTTTCCGGAGAAATTCCCTTGAGATTTCAAGACCAATATGCTCTAAAGGATTGTTGATATGCATTACATGAACGTGCTGTTTCTTCAATTCGAGTCCGAACAAGGTATCCTCGTGTCCGTACAGGATAATATTTTCATCGAACTGGACCTGTAAGCATATATTTTTCGATACCAGAAAATTATTGGTCATGAAGGAGCGGTAAGGATTCAGGTTTCTGATAGCTTCGGGTACCTGTTCTTTGGATATACCGTAAAGCCACCTGAGCAAATATTCAGGCTCTTCAGGAGGTTCCGGGTTATAAATGCGACCGCCGCACACCACCATTTCTTTCCCACAATAAGGCAGGTAATTCCTGATATACCGTTCCGAAGGTATAGCTGAGTCGCAGTCCATGAACAATAAAGAATCGTAAACGGCCATTCCGGCCAGCCTGTTTCTTATTCGTGCCCTGCCGATGTTTTTATCGAGTTCATAAAAACGCACACCGGCCAGGTGGCTGACGTCTTTATTCTGATCGCGCAACAATTCGGAGGAACAGTCATCAAGCACAATGATTTCAAAAGGTATGGCTGCCTTGGAAGCTTGCTTGTGCAACTCCGTTACCAGGGAAACGATATTAAAATTGTATACCGGGATTAAAATGGACAACATGGTTAAAACCTTGAAAAGAAGCAGAATGTTTTTACGGGTTGGGGTGATCCGAATCCTTCATAAAAACAGTATAAATGAAAAGGATAATGGCTGATGCTGCAAAAATAACAATCAATGAAAAGATGGTGTTCATCAACACATTCTTAAGTTCCACGATGTCCCATATTCCCAGGATGGCTACTATTGTAAACAACAGTACACATGAAATAAGGATGTAGGATACGATTTTCTTCATAGTGTCCATGTTATGGTTTTTTATTGGTTGTATACCGATCTCATTTTTATTGCCAGAGCATATATTGAATCAAATTCTGTTTCAAGGTCACTGTTTTTAAGCTGCCATACAGGTAATCCATTGAATTCCCGAACATCTACAGTTAATTCGACAATCCCTTCTTCAAGGGTTTGGAATCCGATTCGCTCCATGGCTTTTTTGGTAAGCAACCTGTATTTTTGATCACCGGTTACCCTTACCATTCTGCTCAGATCTCTCCTAAACCGGAAAGAGGAAGTTTTCAAATCGAATTCGGCGGGCGAATTTAGGAACAATTTACGAAAAACGTCACTAATTAACAAATCTTCAGGAGCCCCCTGGTGAATCTGGTTGTCAGTCATAATCCAAAGTTTGTCGGCAATATCTGCAGCTATCGACAAATCGTGTGTGGAAAACAAAACTGTTTTATCGTTGTCGCGTGCCAGGTTGTGTAAAATGCTCAGTATTTCAAACCGGGCCGGAAGATCCAGAAAAGCTGTCGGCTCATCAAGAATGATGATTGGAGTATCCTGTGCCAATGCCCGGGCTATCATAACCTTTTGTCGTTCTCCGTCACTCAGTTCAACCAGCGGCTTTTTCAGGAGCTGGCCCACTCCGGCCAGATCAACAGCAGCATCAATGGCCTTTTTATCGGCACTGTCGAGCCTTCCGAGCCAACCGGTATAAGGAAATCTTCCCATGGCAATCAATTCACTTACATTCAACTGACGGGCATAAATGGGCTCAGTGGAAACGAAGCTGATTAACCTGGCCAGTATTTTCAGTTTGAGCCGGCTGTTCTCAGTGCCGTTAACAAGGATCTTGCCGGTGAGTTGCGGCTGAAGTCCGGCTATGGTCCGCAGCAGCGTGCTTTTTCCGATACCGTTACGGCCAATTAACCCAACCATTTCTCCATGCCGGGCCGCAGCACTTACCGCGCCAAAGACCGCTATGTCCCTTCCAAGCGGTGTATGAAAACCCACAGTTAAATCAGCAAGTATGATGCTTTGTCCGTTCATCGTCTATTATCTTCTCTTATGCACCCATCATGCGCCTGTTGTAAATGATCACCCAGATAACCACCGGAATTCCAAGTAAAGCCGTAATTGCATTTACCGGCAGCAATACGCCCGACCCGGGGGCTTGCGAAATAATATCGGCCAGCAGCATAAGCAGAGAACCCATAAGCATGGAAGCAGGCACAAGAATGTAATGATTGGCTGTGCCAAATACAAACCGGGCCAGGTGAGGAACTGCTATCCCGATAAACGCAACCGGTCCGCAGAAAGCAGTAATACTACCCGACAACAAACTGGTTGATAGAAAAATAAGCAACCTGAACAGTTTGATATTCACGCCCATGCTCCGCGAGTAGGATTCTCCGAGCAACATGGCGTTCAGCGCTTTCATTGTGCTTGCGGTAAGCAGAAAACCTGCGGTAAGGCTCAAAAATAGCACCCGCAGCTGTTCGCCCGTGAGATTGCCCAGGTTTCCCATTGACCAGATCACATAGGCCTTGAGCATCGACTGGGGGCTGAAAAACTGGAGGATGCTTACAAAAGCTGAAGCGGCGCTTCCGAACAGAATGCCCAGAATCAGAATGGTCATAATGTCCCTGACCCTGAGTGAAACAAACATGATCAGCAGTAAAACCAATCCGGCGCCAATCCAGGCAGCAATAATCTGAATCCAGCTGCCCAGGTATCCGATGTTTTCAGCAACAAATAAATTACCAAAGCCCATAACAACAACTGCCACGCCCAGGCTGGCACCAGAGCTAACGCCAAGCACATCGGGTCCGGCAAGCGGATTCCGGAAAATGGTCTGCATTTGTAATCCGCTAACCGACAAGGCGCAGCCTGCCATAATTGCCGTAAGCGTTTTGGGTATCCTGAACTCAAAAAGTATGGTACTCCATACCGGGTTCTGATGGTCGGTGCCGGCAATCATGCCAATCACACTTTGCACAGGAATATGCACAGTGCCCGTAATCAAATCGGCTATAACAACCACAATAAAAAGAATCCCCAGCAGAATGAACAAACCAACATGCTTGTTGAGTTTCATGTTGCTGAAAGATATTCCTGAATCTATCATAAAAAGCCTATGGTAATTTCCGGTAATATTTCAACCGGTACGAAGGTAGTAATTGCGGATGGAAAATGCATATCAGATCCTTCAGGATCACATCGGGTTCCACAACACCCGACTCATAAAAGGCATTTCCACCTGTTTCCGACAGCATGTTGTTGTTGTTGTACATGCTTTTATTGATGAAAACAGGTAACTTTCCAAACCTTGCATCAACCGACAGCACATCGCTACTGGTAAGGGCTTCTCCTGTGTTCAACCACAGATCGGCGGAAAGTGCTTTTTCATATATTTTTTCCAGGCTCATGGGCCGGCTTTCATTAAAATCAAGCTGATTCCACACATAGTTGGCCCCGGCATCCTTTATCAAACGGGCAACATAACTTTTTGAACCCGATACGTACCAGGTTCCCCTCCAGGGAAGCCCAAGCAATACAGCTGGCCTTTCCATTGAGGTTACCGCCAGGTCTTTCAGTTCCAGATAGCGGGCAACAGTGAAATCAAAAGCTTGAGAAGCTTCCGGTAATTTTCCATAGCAAGCTCCAAATACCTTGATCCATTCTGTTTTTGCCAGAGGCTCTTCTTCAAGGTATTCTCCTATAAGCATTGTAGGTATACCCAAATCGTTGAGTTTTCTGACTGTGTTGGTAATCTCCACCCCCACCCCATAAACAAAAACCAGGTCAGGATCAATTTTAAGAATCAATTCAAAATTCAGGTTTTCGTCATAACCAACATCCGAAATGGAGCCGTTATTTATGCCCTTGCGGATTTCCGGGTTAACAACCAGATTTTTGCCGGAAATGCCCCTGATTGTTCTTATTTCACCAAGCATGTCAACAAAACCGATATGTGTTGTGGAAAGACAAATGACCTTTTTTACAGGTGTTTTAATGACCCATGAATGGTCACTGATCTTTGATGATGTTGTTACCGAGTCACTCAGAAGATATGAAAACTCAATACCGCTGGCATGTTGCCATGGGTTTTTAACAGTCAGCAGCAAATTTGGCCCGGTTTTTTTTAAAGTAAACCCGTTGGCGCAGGTGACTGTTGTATTCCCCTGAGATTTTGCCGGATCAACCAGCTCCGCTTCATTATTTTTAGTTCTACAGGCAGATACTACACAGCAGGCAAGGAGCAAAGAAAAGATGCCTTTCATTACATTTCAGTTTCCGTAAAACTCTCTCCTGCACGTTGTTTTACCTGCGACAAAAAGTATTGTTGTGTGATGGGTTTGCCATTCATGGAATACTGGGCACCGCTGTATGTTTTGTAGTTGACATGCCTGAATTCCTGGGCTTTATTATCCCTGATAATGACGTATCTGAATACTTCCCTGTATTGTTCATTATACTTCTCGAGGGTAATTCCCGGAGGGTATTTTTTCAGCAAGACATCGAGATAGACCTGGCGTTCTGATTCGTTTTTAAAACTGAGGTCACTTAAAGTTGCCGTTTTTTGAGCTTTCTGTGTGCCAGCTGATGCTTGCGTATTCGCTTTGGAGGCAGCCTGGGATAAGGCCCTGTTTATTTCATCAATACGGGCAATGCGCTGTTTGGCAAAAGCACTGCCTGGATCCACAGCAAGGGCTTTCTTGTATTCATCCTTGGCTGAAGAATAATTGCCGGCATCAAATAATTTGTTTGCCGAGGAAATAAGTGCATCATAGGCAGCCTTCTTTTGTTCGTCTGCTTTTCTGACCTTTTCAGCTTCGGCAAGCAGGTAGTCGATTTTTTTAATCTGATCGGTTGCCAGCAAGTCGCCGGGCAAATATTTCAACGCTTCAGTATAGGAATTCCTTGCCTGGGAATAGTTTTTATTGTCAAATGACTCATTTCCGGCTTTGATTGCCACAGCATAGGCATCTGTTCGGGCTTTGGCATCGTCCTGTTCCTTTTGCCTGATGCGGATCAGGTTCTCCATTTCTGCAACCCTGGTTTTAGGGAAAGTTTCATTGGGCTTCAATGTTAATGCCCTGCTGTATTCGTCACGGGCCTGGACATAGTCTTTGGCCCTGAAATACTTATCCGCGTTTGCCAGCGCCTGATTATAGGCAAGTTCCTTTGCCTTCTGATCTGCAAGCATTCGCTCTTGTTCAGCAATGGCTTTAACAGTCTCCTCAAGTTTCTGCCGGGGATAAGCTTCAGCCGGACTCAACCCCACAGCCTGCTCATAGGATACTTTAGCGTTGGCATAATTCTTCTGGGTTAAAAACTGATCACCGGCCCTGATTGCATCATCGTACTTCTGTTTTTTTGCCTGTTCAGAAGCCAGTCTCTCTTGTTCCTGTTTGAGAAGCAATTCCGTCTCGCTGAGCTTCTGCCGGGCCGATCCGTCTCCCGGTTTGATAGTTAATGCCTGTAAAAAAGCTTCCTTTGCTGATTGATAGTTTCGGGCAGTCATTAAATTGGTGCCCCTGTCCATGGCATTTTTATAGGAGCCCTCAATTTCCTGAAGTTTTTGAGCAGCTTCGGCAGCCAACAGGTTGTCAATTGACACAATTTTCTGGCTGGCATAGGTGTCTCCGGGTTTTAATTGCAGTGCCCTGGAATAGGAAGATTTCGCACTGGAAAAATCACGTGCGTTGAAGAACTTGTCAGCCGAGGCAATGGCTTCACCATATTGTGCAGCCAACTGCTTTTCCAGTTCCTGTCGCTTTTGCCTGTCCATTACCAGCCTGTCGACTTCAGCAATTTTGCCTGTAGCGTACGCATCACCCGGTTTTATTGAAATGGCTTTCTTTAGAAATTCTTTTGCCTGTTCGTAGGATTGCTGTGAGATGGCTGTATTGGCAGCTCCTATGGCAGCTTTATAACCATCCTCAGTGGCTTTTATCCGGGCAGCCTGTTCTGCAGCCACCGCATTATCAATAGCAGTAATTTTAGTTTGTGCGTATGAATCCCCAGGTTTAATAGCAAGTGCCTGCTGGTAGCCCTTTTTAGCTCCCTGCATATCGTTTGATGCCAACAGCCCATCGGCGTTTTGCACCGCCTTTTTATACTGCTCCTCAATGGACTGCCGTCTGGTATAATCTTCTGCAAGCCGGTCAACTTCATTCAGCCTGGCAATTGCAGACGGATCATTGGGCTTAAAGGTGAGGGCTTTTTGAAATGATTCTTTTGCAAGGGGAAACTGATTTTGGGCAATGGCCGTGTTTCCTGCCGTAAAAGCAGCATTGTAACTGTCATTAACAGATTTCTGCCGGGCCGTCTGCTCAGCTGCAACCAGGTTATCAATTGCCTTGATTCTGGTTTGCGCAAAATTATCTCCGGGCTTTAGCGCCAATGCCTGTGTGTATGATTCCTTTGCTTTCTGATACTCTTTGGAGGTAAAATATGCATCGGCAGTTTGGACCAATTTAGAAAACTGTTCTTCAACCGACTTTTGTTTTGAATAGTCCGCGGCAAGCCTGTCTGTTTCAATCAACTTGTTTTTTGCTGCGAGATCATCCGGCTTTACTGAGAGTGCTTTTTGGAACGCTTCTTTCGCCTGGGGAAACTGGTTTTTGGAAAGGGCCAGGTTACCATTGGCAATGGCATCATTGTAAGCCGCATCATTTCTCTTTTGCACAGCTGCCTGCTCAGCTACCATGGTGTTTTCAATTGCTTTCACACGCTGTGCGGGATAAGGATCTGCAGGTTTCATGGCCAGCGCTTTCGCATAGGCAGCTTTTGCCTCCTCAAATCTTTTGGCCTTATAGTGTTCATCAGCTTCTGAAATCTGTGCTTTATAATCATTTTCAAACGCTGCTTTCCGGGTTGCCTCCATAGCCCTGCTGGCATCTTCCGCAGCTTTTTTGGCCTCAATGGTTTCTATTTCACCAACCCTGCTTTTGGGCAGCGATTCTGAAGGCTTAATACTTAATGCTTCCTGGTAATATTGTTTGGCTGTTGCATAATCTTTTCGCGTATAGGCCACGCTTGCCTTTGCCATAGCCTGATTGTACCTGTCCTCTGTGGTTTGAACGGCCTTCTGCTCTGCCTGTTTCTGGGCCATTGCTTTTTCTATTTCGGAGGCTTTTTGTTTCGGATAGGTTTCCTGGGGATTCAGGTTGGATGCTGTTCTGTATTTCTGCAGGGCTTCGGTGAGTTTTTGCTGTGCCATCAGTGCATCGGCTTCGGCAACAACTTTATTGTAGAGTTCAGCAGAGTTCTCCTGCTTGTTAATCTGATTGTTCAGTTCAGTAATTTTTTTTGTGGGATATACTTCCCTGGGATAAATCTGAAGTGCTTCCTTGTATGTTGCAATGGCTTCCTGATTGCGGTTCTGACTGGCAAGCTGATCAGCTTTTTTAACGGTTTCCTCGTACTTATCCAGCTGGCACTGGTCATTTTTCACCAGTAAACCTTCGATCCGCGGACGCATGCGGTTCACGTAATCCTTATCAGATATGAATTCACGACGCTTGGCATCAAACGAAATCCGGTCAACGGGTTCTTTCAACACGGAGTAATCAACCCCGCTACAGGGTTTAACCAATCCCATTGAAAATTCATTCATCCAGGTACCCTTCTCAACATCGGGCATTTGTGTATTAAATGCTATCTTTTTGCTCACCAGACCATCCTTTTCCAGCACAATCTCATATTGTTTGTTGATTTCGAGCCTGAATGAAAAACTGCCGTCGGCACCGGTCTGAATGGTTTTCAACAGGTTTGAGCCTTCATAAAGTTTGGCCGTGGCTCTGGGCAACGGTTCCATATCCAGTTCCGACACCCCTTTGACCTCCAGATAACGTTCCGGTTCACTGTTCTGTGCCCATGTATATTGGGCCAGAAACAATGAGAGTGACATCACAAAAAAAATTATCCTCGCCATCATAATTCATTGAATTCCTAATTTCTATACTTACTTTATCAGGAAAAGTTACTCTTTTCATGTTAAAAATACCATAGTCAAATTGACATTATAAACAGACTCTATTTAATTACCGGCACCCGAAGGGTGTGAACTGTTTGCCCCGACTTCAGCCGTACCAGGTATAAACCGTCCGATAAGCCATCTACATGCAAGAAGAACTTCTTCTGAGCAGTCTTAATTTCCTCAAGCACTGCTTGACCCTGAATGTTAAATACCGTAACACTTACAGGAGCAGCCGGCACATTTTCAAATTCAATCCAAAGGTGCGATTCAGCCGGTACAGGATAGGCAATCACCGGATTGTCGAATCGCGGATCATTTAATGTAACCTTTAGCGAATCAAATACTACAGGCATTACTCCAAAAGATGAGTGTACAATACCTTCAGTAAAATTTGACAGGGAATACCAACCTGCTTCATCATAAACAAAAGCTGTATTCAGTATTGCAGTGGTTCTGTTTGCGGCCATAACAGTGGCAAAAGTATCGGCCGGCATATTGTACGAGAGCTCGTAACCCGCATAAAACGTTCCGGAAACCGACAATACAGAGTCAAATTGTACGAAATTTAGCCTGTTTTCAGTGAGGCTCGCAGCATAAACGAGCCTTTCATAAAATGCCTGACCCGGGCCATCTGCCCCGTTCCATACTTTAACGGTAATAGCTGATGTGGCACTTCCCTGGTAATTCCGGGCCACATTGAGTATCAGACCCGGCATTTTTTTTATTCCTGACACAACAAATTTCTCTGCAAACTGAGTGATATAGTCTGAATTGTGCCCTGAATAGCTTCCCCAGGCAAGTCCGGTTTGTTCTGTTGCCAAAACTTCTGTTTTACCAATATTGGATAATGTATCGCCTGTTAACCAAAGGTCCCTGTATGGATCAAACCCTCCAATCAAACCCACATCCTGGTATAGCGGATCGAGCCAGCAGGCCAGCTGCTGACCCGGGTCGAGGTAATCAGCCCAGCAGTGGCTAAACATCTGAAAATAGTCCTTTTCTGGATTTTTACAATTGGCGCTCCCTCCGGATAAGGACCCAACAACATGTCCGCTGTTATTAAACAACGGACTTCCTGAGGAACCTTTTTCTGTGGTTCCGGCTTCCCAGTGATTTACCAACCAATGTGTATCCGGATTATAATCTTTCATAAAATAATCCACCACAAGCGGATGTTCCTCCCTGCTGAATTTTTTAACGTCACCCATGGGGTGGTGAATGGTAAATCCCGATTCGGGTTGCCTTCCGGTGTAATCCCATCCGGCATAATACGGTTTGTAGGCATAGGGAACCGGTTCCAGTAATTCAAGGAGCGTGAAGTCGAGCCTGCCGCCCGTTGCTTTGATGGTTGCACCGGATATGGTTTTCTGCGCACTTCCATCGGGACCATTACAATAAGGGCTCTCGTAATCAAAATAGAAAACTGCCTCATTGGCTAGGTCTTCACTGTTAATACAATGTTCAGCGGTTAATATGTAATTTGTTCCATCTTTCCGGGTATTGTTAACAAGCGTACCGGTACACCTTTCAGATCCTTTGAAAATAATGCGTACCACAGAGTTTTTAACAACCTGTACCAATGAATCATCAATGCAGTTGATGTTGATATTGCATGCTCCCGATTCTCCAAACCATTCGTCATAGGCCGATTCAAGATGAAGACCTGACAGGTCACAACCTATCCCTGAGATTCCTATTTCACCAGCAGACTCCAGGTAGGGAGGAACCTGAATCTCAACTACTATTTCATCACCTGGTACGCCAGCCGTCGCAAGCTTGCTAAAAGGCTTGTTGTTGGCGTCGGAAAACGCACCCAGGACGGTCTTTTGAGACTTATCATAAATATAGGTTCTCACACCCCTGTTTACCCGGTAAGGCGAGAAAACAAGGTTCACCGAAGCAGCTCCCGGCACACGAAATGAAGCCCGCCATACAGCCAGGCCGTCAGGCAGCGTGTCCCAAGTACCGGAATTTTCAGTGGAGTAAAATACCTCAATCAGGGTGCCTTGTCGGTCAGGTTTCAGAAGTGATCGCATGCCATCTTCTTCCACATCTGTTTTCATTTTTTCCGGAACCCTGACTTCATACTGCTTCAGTTCTGAGATCCCCTTGCAATGCAAGGGCAACGGACTCCCGGGCAGTGAAAGCTGACCATATAAACCGGCTGAAATCAGGCTGAAAATAGTGCTCAAACACCACGATAAATAAGTTTTTGATTTTCCTGAAGGCCTGTTCATGATGTAAAGGTATCAAAAAAAGGAAGATACCTGAACCGGAAACTGATTCTTAGTTGTTGTTGAAAACAGCACCGTTTGGCGCAATGCCTACATCACCTTCGGAAATGGCGGCACCTGTTTCGCTGAATATTTTCATTTTTCCGCTGCTGGTATAACCCGAAACCGGAAACAAAAAGATGTTTCCGTCAACCGGGTTGACCTCAATGCCGTAATAGCTTCCTTCGATCAAAGGCTCATCAGCGACTACAGGATTGGATGTATTGATGCTGTATACGCCATCGGGCCGAAGATAAAAGAGTTTTGAGCCGTCTTTAGCAACAGCCATTTTGGGCGGAACAGCACCGTAATCGCTTGCCTTACCCACTGTAACTTTCCATATAACAGTACCGGTTTCCGGATCAATTTTTACCAGTGCGGATTCGGTATCCACCGATACATAATCATAATATCCTTTACAGTATACCCAAATGTTTTCATTGGCATCCAGGTCAATATCACTGGGCACTTTACCTACAATTATGGTTTTAACGACTTCATCACTGGTAGTATTGATCACCTGAACTGTTGAATCCACACTCCATCCGCCGCTGTTCACCACGTAAACGTTACCCTGATTCAAAATCATGTTTTCAGGTCCAAAGCCCACCTTGATGCTGTCGGTAACAGTAAAAGATTCCAGATCAACAACCAACAGGTGGCCCTGAAAGCTGCCGCAGGAAACATAACCCTTCTTACTTCCTGACCGGATAAAATATCTCGGATATTCAACTTCTACAGGCTCGGCCACCGATGCAAAAGTTCGCAGGTCAACAAACCTTACCAGGCCCGAATTGTTCACTACAATGGCACCCAGGGTTTCATTTGCCAGGGCAAACGACTGTACAACGTCACCTGTAGCCATACCGCCGTTGGCAGCCTCAAAAACACCATTTGTGACCAGGTGTTTTACCGGGTCAAAAAAGCTGATCGAGCCGTTTGTGGCCGTATATTGGCCTTCATTTACCACGTATATTCCTGATGAATATCCAGTTAACTCAGGGGTGTCATTGCTGTTTTCGCAACTGCTAAAAAGCGCAGCTACAATGGCTGCTGTGAGAAATACTTTCAAAAAATTCATTTATAAGAGGATTAAAGTTAAAGTTCCGGATTGTTCTTACTGAAGCCCAATGTCAGCGTAAGATGAAAGGTTCTGCCGGG
The DNA here is from genome assembly GCA_964438935.1 of uncultured Bacteroidales bacterium. Classification (GTDB taxonomy): domain Bacteria; phylum Bacteroidota; class Bacteroidia; order Bacteroidales; family UBA10428; genus UBA5072. Next base: position 12,526 of record CAYTNC010000013.1, on the reverse strand, counting down.
AATCGGGTAGGCCCTGATTACCTCATAGGCCTTGTTGGTTACATTGTCAGCCCTGAAAGCCAAGGCAACATCCATATTCCGGTATTTCTTTGAAATCTGAGCAACCACGTCAAAAACAGTGTAGGCTTTCAGTTGCAGGTAATCATCACCAGAATCAACTGTTTCGCGAATTCCGTTATGTTTTGCATTGAACCCGATCATCATACCCTTATATCCAGCATTACAACCGGCTTTCAGAGAATGCCGCGGCACATACATCAACTGTTTTCCTGTCAGCGCTTTGTTTTCATCATAGGTATCCAAAATTACAGATCGGCTGAAGTTGTAATTTATAAAACCATTCAGATCAATAAATCCGGCGCTGAGCCTATAGTCCAGCCAGGTTTCAATTCCGCTGGCCCGTACCTTTTTGTATTCAACCGGCCTGAGCAGGGTATCCATGGCCACCCACTGAATCCAGTTGTCGATGGTTTGATGGTAACCCGAAATTTTTGCGTCTATCCGGAAAGCATCCTGCCTTGAGCCCAGCACACTCCAGTCGGCCGAGAGTTCTCCGCCCCTGCCCTTCTCGGGTCTCAGTAAAGGATTTCCGTATGGCTTGTAGTACTTTTCATTTAACGTGGGCTTCCTGAATTTGCTTGAAAAACACGATCGCAAAACAAGGCGCTCACCGGCTTTAAAGGCCAATCCTGCCGAATATTGCAGGTTTGGGTTCAGTCCTTTGTAAAACTCTTTTCTCAAACCCACATTCACGGTCAGTTTTCCAGGTGTATAACGGGCACTCCCAAATACCGCAAAATCATTTTCAGCTATCTTGCCGCCGAAATTTCCGGAGCGGCCTGCCAGGTGACCAAAAGCAACGCCTCCTCCCAAGGCCAGCCTGGGTGAAAAATAATATCTGTAGTCAGCCTCATTCATAAACCGGGTAGCAGCTATCCTTGAATCAACAGAATATGCAGTGTCTTCAGCTTTGTTTTTATCCCGGTAGTTCAGATAATCAAATAAATATGCTGATCTCACAACAAGAGCCGCTTTTTCAGTAAGCTTTCTATAGGTAATAAACGATTTAAAAAGGCTGTCGCGCTGTTCGGCATGACTGTTTCTCATGGAGCCCATCAGTACGGGTACCTCCATTAATTTATGCTGGTACCATATCCCGGCTTCAACATAATTTCCTTTTCCGAAGTTTACATAGAGATTATTGATCAGGCCCAAAGAACTGGAGCGTCCGTGTGTATTCTCAACAAGTGGTTTATTGGCCCTGTAAAAATCTCTGTATTTGAAACTATTCTCCGCCCTGTCAGAAACTGCCTTAAGCTGGTATTGAAACTTACGGTTACCAATACCAAAAGACAACAGGTGGCTGAGTGATCCGTAGCTTCCAATTACGCTTGTATAATACGCTGAAATCCGGTTGTTCCAGTCGGCCTGATTATTCAGGTTGATGGATCCGCCAAAGGTACTGCTTCCGAAAACTGCACCAGAGGCCCCGTTAATAATTTCAACAGATTGAATCAATCCGGCAGGCACCAATGAAAGGTCCACCTGTCCGCTTGTTGGTGAATTCAGTGTGAACCCGTTCCAGCTCACCTGGGTATGATTGCTACCCGTTCCGTGCAGAGAAATGGATGCCAGTGAGCCGGCTCCTCCATAATTGTTAATTGTTGCGGAAGAAAAGCGGCTGAGAATATAGCCGATGTTTTGGCCGGAAGCAGCGGGTAATGAGCTGAGGTCGATATTTCGTCTGGTCTGCTCTTCGGAAAAATATTTTTTGTTGCTTTCACTAATTGTAGCCTCAGGCACAACGGCAACAATAGGTTGCTGCCCCGCGGTGAGGCCGGCAAACAGAATGGTAGTAATCCATAAAAACAAAAAGCAAGAATATCTGTACATGTTACATATTGTTTGTACCCGAACAAATTGATTGTGGCAGGTCTTCTGACTTTCTCCATTTCAGGCGGCCTTCCCATTCTCTGATTCGTTGCCGGGAGGCAGTCATCAGCAGAACAGTGGCAGGTTATGCCTGAAAACAAAAGGAGATTACAGCAGCGGGCACTGTCCAGGATTTTCACCTGGTTCCCTATTATCCGGCTAAAAAATAAGTAAGCCGGAACCATAATCGGGGCAAATATAGGAAAAAGTTTGGCTTGGTTGTTCATATTACTTATCAACAACGCAAAGTTGTTTCAAATTGCTAATTTTGATACGCTATGAACAAGCTGAATATGATTTTAAGATTTGTGAAATGAACCCCGGGGAAAGAATACGGCTACTCAGAGAAACTATTGAACGTCACAATGATCTCTACTATGTTAAATCTCAGCCCGAAATTACGGATAAGGAGTTTGATGGTCTGATGAAGGAATTGATTTTGCTTGAAAAGCAGTATCCCGAGTATGATGACCCCAATTCTCCCAGCCGGCGGGTTGGCAATGACACCAATAACGATTTTGTGCAGGTAAGGCATGATTATCCGATGTTGTCACTCGAAAACACCTATTCACAGGCTGAGATAGCTGATTTTGAGGAAAGGATCCGAAAGATCATTCCCGGTGAACCGATAGAATACGTATGTGAATTGAAGTATGACGGGGTGTCCATAAGTCTTCATTATGAGAATGGCCGATTTATAAGGGCCGTAACCAGGGGCGATGGCGAGAAAGGTGATGATGTAACAGCCAATGTGCGCACCATTAAAAGCATTCCGCTGAACCTGAAAGCGGAAAATGTGCCCGTTGTTTTTGATATTCGCGGGGAAATTTTTCTACCCCTTCAGGGTTTTGAGAAAATGAACAAAGAGCGTGAGGAAGCAGGGGAAATGTTGTTTGCCAACCCGAGAAATGCAGCGTCAGGAACCCTGAAGATGAAAAATTCTTCGGTTGTGGCAAGGCGTCCGCTGGATTGTTACCTGTATTATTTACCGGGTGTTGAAAAAGCTTTCGCCACTCACTATGAAAGTATAATGGCTGCACGCGACTGGGGGTTCAAAATACCGCAGTATATGCAACACTGCTCCAGCCTGAAAGCGATATTTGACTTTATTGAATTTTGGGATCAGGAGCGCAGTAAGCTTCCTTTTGACATAGATGGAATTGTTATTAAGGTGAACTCCTACCGTCAGCAGCAGCTGTTGGGTTTCACGGCCAAATCGCCCAGGTGGGCCATAGCATATAAGTTTAAGGCTCAGGAAGCCGTTACTGAGTTGCTCTCAATCGACTACCAGGTGGGGCGTACAGGTGCCGTAACACCGGTTGCCAATCTCAAACCTGTGCTGCTTGCCGGGACCACCGTAAAGCGTGCCTCATTGCATAACGCTGACCAGATTGCCCTGTTAGATATCCGAATAGGCGACCAGGTGACTATTGAAAAAGGAGGAGAGATCATCCCGAAAATAACAGGTGTGAAGCTTGAAAGCAGGACTCCGGATCTGGTCCCGGTGGGGTTTATTGATGCCTGTCCCGAATGTAGTACCCCCCTGATCAGGTCCGAAGGCGAAGCGCGGCATTTCTGTCCCAACGACACCGGCTGTCCGCCACAGATTAAAGGCAAGCTGGAGCATTTTGTGAGCCGAAAAGCCATGGATATAGGATGTGCCGAAGCGACCATTGAACAGTTATACAATGCCGGATTGCTGAAGGATGTCACCGGTTTTTATGAGCTCACCCGGGAAAAGTTGTTACAACTGGAACGGTTTGCACAGAAGTCGGCTGACAACCTGATAAAAAGCATTGAAGCTTCGAAACAGGTTCCTTTTGAGCGGGTTCTTTTTGCGATAGGTATTCGTTATGTGGGTGAAACGGTGGCAAAAAAGCTGGCATTGCATTTCGGAGGCATGGATCAGCTCATGCAGGCAACACAGGAACAGCTGGTGCAGGTTGGCGAAATCGGGGAGGTAATAGCGGGCAGTATAGTGACCTGGTTCTCAAACCCAAACAACAGGGAATTGATTGAAAAACTAAGGAATGCAGGGGTGCAAATGAGCGGCTCTGTTGCTGGTGGAAAAATCTCCGATAAACTGGCAGGTAAGAATCTGGTGATCTCTGGTGTTTTTAAGAACCACTCCCGTGAAGAGCTCCAGACAATGATAGAGGCACATGGAGGAAAGAACCAGAGCAGCGTCAATACGAACACACATTATGTAGTTGCAGGAGAAGGCATGGGTCCGGCAAAGCGTGAGAAAGCCATGAAATTAGGTATACCGGTGATATCGGAAGATGACTTCACTGGCATGATTCAATAAAAAAGCCTGGTGACAACGCACCAGGCTTTATATATATTTCAGCAATAAACTTTTACTGAAGTTGGAAGATCACAGGCATAACGAACTGTTGTTTAACAGCACGTCCGCCTTGTTTAGCAGCGCCCCACTTGGGTGACGACATGATCACGCGAATGGTTTCCTTATCGAGTGATGAGTCAACACCGCGGAGGATTTTTACATCTACAACCTCACCACGCGAGTTAACAGCAAACTGTACGGTAACCCTTCCAAAAATACCGTTTTCAACGGCAACTGCAGGATAAACCAGGTTCTTTTGAACCCAATCCCTGAAGGCATCCAGAGATCCACCCTGAAATGTAGCTTGTTCTTCAACGAATACGAATGCAGGCTCTTCTTCAACAATCACTTCTTCTTCTGCCTGAACAACTTCAATGGTTTCCGGAACAGGTTCGTTGAGGATAGTTTCCTTGACATCATCAACAATACTCATTTCAAGATTTTCATCTGCATCCTCAACAACCACAGGAGCAGTGTATTTCACTTGCTGTTCCATAGCCTGAGGAGGGGGAGGAGGAGGAGGTGGTGGTGGAGCGTCCTGATCAGTTTTAACATTCTGTAATTCAGCTACTGTTTCCTTTACCAACTCAACATCTGCAATTTCGGCTGTTAAGGCCTTAATAAAAGGTACAGCAACAACAGTTGAAATGATAAAGAATGCAACAATGAAGCCGATTGTAAGTGTCTTGTTAAACCTTTTTCTCAAATCGTATGATCCGTATTCCTTGTTCCTGTTCTCAAACAACAGGTCCAACATTGTTGCCGCTCCAGAGTTAATATTATTCTTACTCATAATAGTGATAATTTTAAGAGTTATCTATTACTTAGCGGCAGCAGATGGGTTAGCGATCAAAAAATCAGCCACCATCTTTTTTTCCACATCGTTGATATCCATTAGTGCGTATAATGCAATATTGGTAATTGCCATTTCATCTAAAATGTCAACCACGTTTTTATACTTTACCTTTTCGTTTGCCTTGATAAGCACAACAGGTCCTTTCTTATCAGCACGCATGTAACGTTTTCTCTGCACATCGATGGAATCCCTGGGCATTTCGATTTTACCTGTGACAACATCCTCTTTCATCTGTTCAATTTTGACAAACAAATCCTTATTTCTGGCAAGGAGAACCTTGCGGATACCGTCATCACTAAAATCAGTCAGGTGCATTTTGGGTAGCGGAAGTTTAGCCGGATTGGCCAGACCGTTATACCACAACACCTTATCGTCACCCACCAGGATGATATTCAAAGCTTTGCTGGTGTCAACTTCAGGTCTTTTGGAAGTATCTTCCTTCTTTTCTTTTTCAGGAAGCACAATCTCCATTACCTTTGCTTTGCTAAAAGCGGAGGTAAGCATGAAAAATGTAAGCAACAGACAAAAAAGGTCAACCATCGGGGTCATGTCGATGTGTGTACTTTGTCTTTTGGCCCGTTTCTTACCTTTTTGCTTACCGCCTTCGTTTTGAATTATTTCAGCCATTTTTTCCTTGCGTTATAAGTTTTCCAAAGATATGTCAACAGCTTCCAGATTTGTAGTCAGGTTGAATTTGTTGACCATATTATCCTGCAAAACATCAATCACCTTCTTTACCTCTTCATAATCAGCTTCCTGGTCGCCTTTCAAGGCAACTTCAAAATCGGGATAGTAATTACGCGCAATCCTTACCCATGCAAACAGCTGGTTATCAGTAGAATCAACAGGAATTCCTGTATGCATGGCATCACGTACCTTTGCATCTCTTTCATTGATCCACTCCTTCATTTTTGTGATAGGCATACCAAATGAACCCATTCCTTCGAATCTTTTATATTCTTCGTCGGTGAAAGTCAGTTGATATTGAAAAGCCATTGCATTCAGAATTTTTCTGCGAAGATGTTCAGAGGTGTCAATTCCATTGTCGACATTAAATAATACGACATTGTCTTTTGAAACCAAAATGGAAATGATATGCTTTTCCGGACTGACTTTATTAGACACCGAATAGGGCGTATCCACCTGAACAGCATCCGTTGTACGGAATGTTGCAGTTAAGATAAAAAAGACGAGCAGCAGGCAAAATAAATCCACCATCGGCGTCATGTCGATGCGTGGCACTTTTTTTGACATTTTTATTTTTCCCATAGTCTCCTAGTATTAAGCGCGTTTATTCACGCAGTTCAAATCCTTATGACTTTTTCAATGAGGCAGCAAAAGTCTGGGTGATACTGAAACCGGCTTCGTCAATTTTAAAAGTCATGTTGTCAACACGCGTTTGATAGTAGTTATAGAAAATAAGAGCCAGTGTTGAACCGGTGATACCGAAAGCAGTATTAACAAGAGCTTCGGAAATACCGGTTGCCAGAGCCAGAGCATCTGGAGCACCAGCAGTGGACAGAGCACCGAATGCGCGGATCATACCAAGTACTGTACCGATAAGACCAACAAGCACGGAAACTGATGCAATGGTTGACATGATAACGAGGTTCTGTGAAAGAACAGGTAATTCAAGAGCCGTAGCTTCTTCCAGTTCCTTCTGCAGTGCAAGAACCTTCTGGTCGTTCATCAGTGTCTTGTCGTTTTGCAGATCCCTGTACCTGTGGAGTCCGGCTTTAACAACATTGGCCAGAGAACCTCTTTGTTTATCACAAAGTTTGGAAGCTTCGTCAATTTTATCATCCCTGAGCAAATCACGAACATTGCGTACGAATGCATTCAGATTGCCACGGCCTTTTGCCCTGGTAAGCATGATAAAACGCTCTACAACAAACGATAAGAGAATGAGGTTAATGGCAATCAGGAGGGGAACTATGAATCCTCCTTTATAAACTATACCCAGGTAATTACCAGGTAAAGCGTGTCCTTCGGGATTACCACCTTCAAAATTAATAGGGTTACCCATGATTTTGGTAAAAATCAGCCAGGCCACCACCAAACACAGCACCATAATCACCAAAACAAATGTTGATTTCAATGCTTCAGCTAAAGATTGTCCTTTCATGTTCAATTTTTATTTTAAGTGTATTAATAATTATTTTTTATTTAAAAATAGGTTACAAAGAAAGCAATTTTTTAATACAATTTTTGTTATGAATCCATTAAATTACTTTTGAGCCGCATTTATCACCTTGGTTAAATCTTCAATTCCTTGTTTGATATCCTTCCGGGAAGGATCGATATCAAGAATCTTCTGGTAATAGTTCCGGGCTTCAACCCAGTTTTTTTCCTTTGATGCAATCATAGCCAAACCGCTGTAGGCACCAACCTGCCAGTCCTTATTATTGGCATCAAGAGCTATGATTTTGGTGTACCAGTCTTTGGCTACGTCGAAATCTTTTTTCATTATATTGTAATAGCCAAAATAGGAATAGGCTTCCTGCAGTGCGTTTTTATACTTGTCAGGTTCTGTTCCAATCTGACTGATCATTGCCTCAAATTTAGGAGCAGCAAGCCCAAGCGTATTATCCGGGTCCTGGTTTGAAGCGTTGCGTGCCAGCCACAAATGTGCATCAATATTCTTTGGATCATCTGCAACAATTTTTGCAAAAGATTCTTCAGCTTTGGCAAAGTCTTTCAGATTATAATATGACCGGGCTATAAATATTGCATCATTCTTTCCCGTTATGCCTTTCTTTGCTTTCAGTTCATAAAACTCAATGGCATCTTTGTATCGTTTGGAATAATAGTAATTATTGGCTAATTCTGAAAGCAGCTTGCCATCAGATTCATCCATGAAATAAGCTTTTCTCAGGTTTTCAAATGCTTTATCGAGCATTGCAGAATCACCATTGGCCAGTTTGTATAACATTCTTCCATAGTAGGAATAATCCCTGGCGATGATATTGTCGGGTTTTGCATTGGCAAAGAAGGTTTCCATATAGGCCCTTCCCTTTTCCAGGTCCTGAGGTTTCTTTTCAAAACAGCTATAACCGGCAACCCGGTTCAGGTAATTGCGCGAATTGTCCACTTTGATAATCTCATCGTAAACTTCAATGGCACCGGCATAATCCTTAGCCCTGAAAAGAGAATTGGCATACCTTAATTTAGATGGAGTGGTATTTCCCGACAACTGCATGTACTTGTAGAAATACTGATTTGCCAGGTCATGCCTTCCACCCATTGACCACAATTCACCAAGGCTTCTGAATACCGGCGCAAATGTGGAATCAATTTCCTTTGCTTCCTCAAAATAAGGACGGGCAGCACTCAGGTTTGGAACCCGCATATAAATATTGCCAATCTTGATTTTGGGAAGCGGTGATTTGGGATCCTTCATCAAAGCCTGATTATAATTGACCAGGGCATTGGAAGCATCATTGAACTTAATATAAACATCTCCCATTGTAAGGTAAATGTTTGGATCATTTGGGTTGATTACCTTGGCCCTGTTGAGGTAAGCAATGGCCTTTTGGATGTTGTTCACCTTGCCATACAACTGGGCAGCGGCCAATTTAGTGAGAATAACAGCCTTCTGCGGAGTGTACTCTTTTTTCTTAATCTTCAGCGGTATAGCAGTCTCAGCCTGTTTGAAGTAAGGAAGCGCTTTCAACGTATCGCTGGTTCTCAGCAACGTCAATGCGCCCATACCAACCTGATTCAACACATTGCCCGGAGCCTGTTTCAGTCCATCCTGGAACAACTTTTCAGCTTTTCCGGCAAAATCATTCAGTGAATTCGAAAATGTATCCGATAAATAATCCTTCAACAGTGCCTCGCCATAGTAATAATACAAATCTCCATTGGCGGGATCTTTCTTGATCAGATCATCAAATACTTTCTCAGCCTCCTCATACTGCTCACTGCTGATGAGCTTCAGCGCGGTCTTCAGGTCCTGACCCCAGGCACTCACTGTGAAAAGGCAACAAAACAATAAAATTAAAGGTTTCATCTTAATACATATTTAGGTACACAAAAACTATTCATTACGTATTTGAACCAGCCTGATGGGCATGTTTGCAGGAACCATACCCATTTTCAGCACAATCCGCTGACCCTGGTCGTGTGTGACAAAACTAATAAATCCGCTACCCAGACCGCTGAAAGTTTCTCGACTTACCGCATAAACTTCGCGGATGAAAGGATAGGATTTATTAGCAACATAAGCAGGATGCGGGGTAAAAAACTCATCACCTTCGGAAAACTCCTCCGGAGTAACCCCAACAACATTCACCCTTCCCAGGAAGTTATGGGTGATGGAGTCATCCGGGTCACTGATCCAATTGACACTGATAATACCCACGGCATTGGGATTCTTTTCGACATAATCAATAACAGCCGGACTGGAGCCTGCCGAATAACAATATTCAGGCAAGGTTTTAATACCAAACCTGTTCATCATATATCTGATATTAGAAGAACCCTGGTTATCAAAAACAACCTGGATATTACCCAGTTTCGACTTTTTACTTACCTGTTTCCAACTGGTAACCGTTCCCGTAAAAATATCATTCAGGGTATTGTACCTTATTTTTGTATCACTATTGGCTTTATTTACCACAAAAGCTACTGCATCCCAGGCAATCTGAGTTGTACGCGGAATGATCAGCTTGTCTTTCAGATAGGCCTCTTCATTTGTTGTCAGCTTGCGGCTGGTAATCATTAACCGAACCGAATCAGCAAGAAATAACTTAACAATGCTGTCTTCTGAAGCATTGATGGACGTGATATCAGCATAGTGATAAATGCTCTCAAAAACCACAATTTGTGAATCAACCAGCAATTGGCAGGCTTCATCTACTGCAATCTTTATTTTGCCACGAGTTGCAGTTTCCTTATTGATCTGCTTCTCACTGTATGATTTCCCACAGGACGCTGCAAGAAAAACAGTAACAACCAGCAATACTATATTTTTACATGTCGTTTTCATCATATTCCTTTTTTTCTCTGCTTTTCTGGTAAATAATGACCCCTCTGAATACTCCATACCCTACAACAACAATACCAAAAATATTTCTGAACTCTTTGGGTACATAACCCATTTGTTTTGAGAACAAAACATAGAGGCCAAAGGCAACGAATAGGGCTGCCACCGCAAAACCAACAATGGTCATAACTCCCGGTAATTTATCTTTACTGATCATAGTCGTTATATTATATGCCCGATTCAATAATTTCGGCCTGCAACCTTGTTAAGAGCCGTAAATATATAAAAAAGTTACAAAAAAAGTGCCAATGTAAAAATTTACGTTTTTCTTTTTGCTTTACAAAGGTACCTAAGAAACAATTAATTATTGGAATCATGGTTATAGCGTTTTTGTTAACATTTCTGATAACTAGATGATCGTGTTAATCAAATTCCATAAATTTTTAACTTTTTTTTTAAAACAATTTATATGAAATACCCGTATTTTTACCAAATGGTTTAATTTATTAATCTGAATCAATATGAAATTGAAAAAGTTTTTTTCTGCATTCATTGTAACCGTTGCCATATTCGGTCTCAGTTCATCAATATATGCCCAGGATGCAGCAAAACCTGCTGCTTCCATGACATGGAAGTCCACCACCATTGATTTGGGACAGATAGAACAAGGCAAACCGGTTACTGTTGAGTTTGAATTCACCAATCCCAGCATGGTACCTCTTATTATCAGCAGTGTAAGGCCCAATTGCGGTTGTACGGTTGCTGACTATCCAAAAGAACCTGTTGCTCCCGGAAAATCGGGTAAGATTGTGGTTACATACAATGCGGCCTCAAGTGGTGCGTTCACAAAAAGCACTACGGTTTCCAGCAATGCTTCGGAAGGGCAAACATCACTCATCGTTAAAGGAGAAGTGATTGTTAAAAAGTAATTGACATTATTTTTATAAGAACCTGACCTAACAGGACCATGTGCCTGTTAGGTTTTTTTATATCAGACCATGCCTCATTCCGGGAAAAAAATTGCTGTATTCTGCGGATCATCATCAGGTTCAGATCCCTTAATTGTTGGGAGCTGCATCAACCTGGCAAAGGAGCTGTATTCCCATAATGCCGAACTGGTTTATGGAGGGGGCAATGTAGGTCTGATGGGGATGCTGGCTGATGAAATGCTTCGTCTGGGCGGTAAAGTATTTGGAGTTATACCCCAGAAACTGGTAGATGTTGAAGTGGCACACAACGGGCTGACCAGCTTGCACATAGTACCTGGAATGCATGAACGCAAAGCCCTGATGGCAAAACTTTCCGACGCTTTTATTGTGATGCCGGGCGGCATTGGCACCATGGAAGAATTTTTCGAGATATTTACCTGGTTTCAGCTTGGATATCATCAGAAACCGGTTGCCATACTCAACATCAACGGATTCTACAATCAACTGCTTAGTTTTATGAAACATATGGTTGACCAGGGATTTATGAAAAAGAATCATTTCGATGACCTGGTTGTTATTGATCATCCTGAAGGGCTGGTGAACCTACTCCTGAAAACTTCATAAATCAGTGGAAACCCTTAAAACATGGCTGGAGTGATCCGGCAATTATTTCAGCGATTTCACCCCTATTTTCAGATTCGTTTTGGTCTGTAAGGAATTGTTTTCTAATTCATAGCCTTTCCCGGTGTTTTTGAGTTTCAGCCTGTGAAGTTCATTATCTGATGGCAGGCAAATCATTCCGGACACTTCGCCAGGTTCGGTTGCAAATACCTCCAGATCTATTTTAGACCAATCCATTTCCAAGGTAGATTGGGCCAGTGCAATTTGGGGGATCACGGCACCGTCACGCACCAGAATCACAGCTTCAATACCTGAAGTTTTGATTCGGTTCCAACCATTCGGATAAACGGTTCCGGTTTGAAAATCAATCCACTTGCCTCCCGGCAGGTACACATCGCGCTCACTCCCCTTTTCAAACAGGGGCGCAACCAAAATGTCACTTCCGAAAAGGTACTGGTTATCAATTTGCCATGCACCCGGATCATCGGGGTATTCAATAAACAAGGCACGTACCATGGGCAAACCCTGTTTTGTGCAATTCACTGCCTGTGCATAAATGTATGGCATCAGCCTGTATTTAAGTTCCACAACTGCCCGGAAATAATTGTTAAACTCGGTACCGTATTCCCAAGGTTCTTTTGGCGGTGTACCGTGGCAGCGGCTGTGCGAGGTAAGCATTCCAAAAGGTAACCAGCGCCGATAAAGGTCTTCCGGGCTTTTTTCAATAAATCCACCGATATCATGACTCCAGAATGAGAATCCACTCAATCCGAAAGACAATCCCCCACGTAATTCAGAGAGCATGGCATTGTCGGTGCATTCTGCATCACCGCCCCAGTGAAGCGGGTAACGCT
>CAYTNC010000012.1:0-34165 GCA_964438935.1 uncultured Bacteroidales bacterium | reverse complement strand
GATTGTGATTGCGCACCGGCTTTCAACTATTGTGCATGCAGATGAAATTTTTGTACTTCACAATGGTACCATTGTGGAACACGGAACGCACGATCAGTTACTGGCTGCAAATGGAGAGTACCAGAAATTCTATTCCATGCAGTACTTTAGCTGACAATATCTTCGTAGAGTTTTTTTGTATTGGCGATCATATTTTCAACTGAGAAAATCCGTTGCATACGATTAAAGGCTTCAGCAGCATAAATCTGGCACAACTGCTGATTTTCAGCAAGCCTTGTGACAGCATCTGCCAGTGCGGCAGGATCTGCTTTTTTCACAGTAAGCCCCGATTTTTCATGTGCAACCAGTTCAGCAAGTCCTCCAACGTTTGAAACGACACAGGGTACCTTCAGACACATGGCCTCCATTACGCTCCGGCTAAGGCTTTCACTAAGCGAAGGTTGAACATAGAGGTCGCAGGCCGCAACTACCTCATAAACATCCTTGCGGTAACCCAGTGTATGAATTCTGTCTTTGAACGGACTTCCATCAATAAGGCGCCTGATACCGGCCGATTCCATTCCCTGTCCGATTAATAAAATGTGCAATGGCAGTTTGGGATCCATAAGGTACGTGGCTTTTAAAAGGTAAGGAACACCCTTTACTTTGCGAACATTGGCCGCACAGCCGGCAATAATGGCATTTTCAGGAATTCCGAGTGATTCGCGGGTAACCGGTTTGGTGTTGCTGAACCATTCAGGATCCATTCCTTTGTGGATCATCACTGCTTTTGTTGAGCCCGGAAGCAATTGCTTTTTTACATGATGCAGCACATAGTTCGAATTACAAACCAGGTAATCAATCCGGGGATTCAGATGCGACCACCATGCTGTGGGGTCGTACCAGTATAAACCGGCTGCTCCACGGTATGCAATCACCTTCACCGGTTTTCCAACGGCTGCCAGGGAGCCATTCACAATAGCCTTGGTGTTGAACAGGTGGATGATGTTGTAGTGCTGTTTTGTGATCTCGTTTCTAATGAGCCTGATTGATTCAAGGCTGAATTTTCGGACAGGGTGGGCCGGAATCACCCTGATTCCAAGATCCCCGAAGATTTTCACATAAGGAGAACCCGTAGGTATCATCACATCAACCTGAATACCGCTGTTGTGCAGCCCCTTAACCAGTTCAATATCGGGTTTATAGGGGGCGCTTTCTGTTATGTTGCTTATAATAAGAATCCTGATGGCCATGTGTGCAGGCGATTAATTTTTAAGGAAGATCTCATAGGCTTCCTGCTGTATTGCTTTACCTGTTTTTATCAACTTGTCGGTTACGGCTCCCTGGTTCATGTTGACTTTTCCGAGGTCGTTGTCAAAAACAAATTTAACAGAATCTGACATGAAACCGAATCCATTGTTGAATTCGTAGAACGCAAATTGGTGCGCTGACCTGAAAATATTCCTGCTCAGGGGGTATTGGTCAGCCGGAATTTGAAGCTGATCAAGCAGTGTGCTGGCCAGGTCGGCCTGTGCCATGTAGGTGGTAATTACGGTGTCGCGTTTAATTGCGCCACCTGTCCATACCATGGGTATTCTGTATTTCTCGGGATAATATACAATGGTATTTCCCGGGAATTTGGTGCCATGGTCTGCCTGAAAGATGATCAGCGTGTTGTTCCACCATGGACTTTGCTTTGCCTTTTGAATGAAATCACCAATGCAGCTGTCGACATAATAAGCCGAGCTGCTTACTTTGGCGTCAATGGTGCTTCTGCCGAACTTTGGTGGAATGGGCACGTCAAAGGGTTCGTGGTGGCTTAATGTGAGCAGTACCTTGAAAAACGGACCACTTTCCTGGTCACATTCTTCAATGAGCCGGTTGAATGTGTGCTGGTCATGAACACCCCAGCGACCTGTTCTTAAAGATTTGTCGAAGCCTGTTATTTCAATGATTTCCTGAAATTTGCCGTTAACCAGGTACGAGCGTATGTTGGCAAAGTCAACATCACCACCATAGAGAAACGAGGTCTGGTAGCCTGCCTGAGCCAGATCACGCGAAATGATGCCCAGCTTTTGTGTTTTGTTGGGAAATTTGATGATGGAAATTTTGCCCAGTGCCGGGTAACCGCTTAAGATGGAAACCAGGCTTTTATCGGTACGTGAATCGCTGGCGAAGTAGTTAGAGAACAAAACGCCTTCGCTGCATAGCTTGTTGAAATTCGGGGTTACACCGGGCAGTCCGCCTAAGGGTTCCACCAGTTTGGCAGTAAAGCTTTCAAGAACTACCAGAATGATATTGGGTTTGTTGTGATTCAGCAACCGGGTGCCCTTATTGGTTTCAGCATACAGGGCGCTGAGACATTCATGATTTGCCTTGTCATCCTGAAAACGAAACGGGTTGGGCTGGTCCTTCTTTTCAAGCAGCGAATGCACAGTGTTCCACAACACATTAATTGCAGCATGATTCGGATAGGGATCGGGATGAAAATAGACACGCGATACACTGATGGCAGCAATGCCGGTTCCGCCTCTTATGGCCACAAACAGTAAGGGAAAAATAAGGATAAAAACCGGGATTACTATCCATCGTGGTTTTTCAGATTGTACCAGGTGAATGGCAACAAGTTTCTTATAGGCATAGAATAACAGGGATACCAGTACTACCAGGGCAGCAACAAGAATAACAATCATGCCCCATGATGTGGATGCCAGCATTTCGCGCGGCTTTCCGAGAAATCTTAAGGCTGTATTGTCAAGCCGAATGCCCCAGTATTTGTAAATTTCAAGGTCAACCAGGATGGCAATCACCAGCGGAATCAATGCCACAAGGGTATAGGTTCCGATTATCCTTGAAGTCAGTTTTCCTCCGGCGTATACAGTAAACAATAAAACAAGGAGCGGGAAGAGCATCAGGTAGCTGCTTGCAGAAAGGTCAAGCATGAAGCCGTGTATGAATATGCCGATGATATCAGATACACTAAGGCTGGCTGTAAGATTAATATGGTAAAGCAGGAATACCATCTTGGCCAGAAAGAAGATACACAGCCAGTAAATGTAGTACAGCAAAAAGAATTTTATTCTTGAACCCATATGCCGGTATTGAGAAAACGCCAAAGGTATAAAATTATTAAAAAGGCGCTATCGGTATTGGTCAGGACACGATTAGCATAATGGTGTACCCGATGAACAGAAGCACAAGCGCTGCTCCCTGCCAGCGTTCGATCACAGCTTTCTTCCCTGTGTATGTAAACAGCAGCAGGAGCACTGTTCCTCCGATAAGAACAGTGAGATCTGTATTAAATGTCATGTGGTAAGGAAGGGGTTTTATGAGGGCTGAGACGGCCAGAACCAGAAAAATATTGAAAATATTTGAACCCACCACATTGCCCACTGCTATGTCTGCATTCTTCCTGTAGGCGGCAACGGCCGATGTGGCGAGTTCCGGAAGTGAAGTTCCTGCAGCAACTATGGTGAGGCCGATAATTCGTTCACTAATGCCCAGTGAATGGGCAATATCAACGGCATTGTTAACCGAAAGGCTGCCACCAATTACCAAACCTACAAGGCCGATCAATATAAGCAACAAAGACTTCCATAAGCTGTAGGTTGTCTTATCTGTTGACAACTCCTGGTTGTCGTTTTTCATATTTCGGAAAATATAAAACAGGAAAATGGCAAAGAAAGCCAGCAGGATGAGTCCGTCGATAAAGCCGATGCGGTTTTCACGACTATCTGAAAAAAGGTGGTCATTAGCCAGCAGCATCACCATTAATGCGGCAATAATGGTATAGGGTATTTCCTTGACAATGGTGGAATGCTGAACCACAATGGGTATGATGAGTGCTGAAATTCCCAGGATGGCAAACAGATTAAGGATATTGCTGCCAATGACATTACCCAGGGCAACATCATTCTGACCTTTCATGGCTGCAATCACGCTCACCACCAACTCAGGCATTGAGGTTCCCATGGCCACAATGGTGAGTCCGATTACCAGTTCGCTGATGTTAAAACGCCTGGCCAGTGAGGAGGATCCGAGAACCAGAAAATCGGCCCCTTTAATCAGCAAGGCAAAGCCGGTAAGCAGGAGTAAGATGTTCAGGAGCATGATCAGTAAATATTGTTGTTACAAGGTGCAAAAATAGAATTTTTAAATTGATGATTTACCCTCGTAATAATGCATCTGGGTGATGTATTCGTAAACCCTGCCGGGGAGGAAGTGTCTGATATCATGCTTTGCTCTGAGAGCTTCCCTGATAAAAGTAGAAGAAATCTCCATCTGAGGTGCATCTGCAATCAGTATGTTGGGATGTTTACCCGGGTCAACCGGGTAGCCCGGCCGGGGATAAATGTAACGTTTGTATTGTGTTTCAATTATTTTGTAATTCTTCCATTTTTGAAATGTGGGCAATCCATCAGATCCCATGATCAATACGAACTCGGTGGCCGGATGCAGTTCTTTAAGCCAGGTGAGTGTATCAATGGTATAAGATGGTTTTGGCATTCGGAATTCAATATCACAAACCCGGAACCGGTCGTCGTTTTCCACGGCAATTTCCAGCATAGCTCTCCTTTTGTGGTCTTCAAGGAGTGAGGCTTGCTTTTTCAAGGGGTTGAGCGGACTGATTACGAACCACAGCTGGTCGAGATCGGTGAATTCAATCATGTAATTGGCAATGGCCAGGTGACCTATATGTACAGGGTTGAACGACCCGAAATAAAGACCGGTTTTCATGACTGAACAGGCAGGTTCAAAAAGTCAGCTACCAGCTTTTCAGTTTCTTTCAGCGCATCTTCCAGCTTGTCGTTAATAACAATCAAGTCAAATTTTCGCGCATATTTCATTTCCAGGGAGGCTTTGTTGATCCGGTTCCGGATTTTATCTTCCGTCTCGGTTCCGCGTTGTTCCAAACGCTGTTTCAGAACTTCAATTGAAGGTGGCATGATAAAAACGGCAAGTGCCTGGTCTGTAAATTTGCTTTTCAGAGTCAATCCGCCCATGACGTCCACATCAAACAACACATGGCGATCGAGGTCCCAGATGCGCTCTACTTCTGACTTCAGTGTGCCGTAGTAATTGTTTTTATATACCTCTTCCCATTCCACAAAGGCGTTTTCGTCGATCAGTTCTCTGAACTGGGCAACGGTCAAAAAATGGTAATCGCTCCCGTCGACCTCTCCGTTGCGCATGGGCCGCGTGCAGGCCGACACCGAGAACGACAGCCGGAAAGAAGGAATACCCAGCAAATGCCTGACGATGGTTGTTTTTCCAGCTCCCGAGGGAGCTGAGATGATAACAGCTTTTCCGCTCATACCGTTATAAAACGTTCATCAATTGTTCTTTGATCTTTTCGAGTTCATCTTTCATCAGCACCACAAGTTTCTGAATTCCGGAGTGATTTGCTTTGGAGCCAATGGTATTTATTTCCCGGCCTATTTCCTGGGCTACAAAACCCAGCTTGCGGCCTACCTGGTCAGTTTCTTTCATCACTTCCACAAAGTATTTGCAATGATGTTTTAACCGGGTCTTTTCTTCAGTAATATCCAATTTTTCCAAAAAGTAAATCAGTTCCTGCTCGTAACGGTTTTTGTCAATGCTTTCCTGGGGAATAAACTCGAGCAGGGAACTTTCCAGTTTATTTCTGATGGCTTGCGTGCGCTCTTTTTCAAGAGGTCCAACCTGTTCCAGGTAGGATTCAATTATTGCAATGCGCGATGCAACATCATTTGCAAGTGCAAGGCCTTCGGTGTTGCGGAACTTCTCAAGTCCATCAATGGCCTGGGTAAGGGTTTGCATCAGTTTCTGAGCTTCTTCGGAATCAACCAGTTCCTTGTCGTTGTTCAGTGATTCAGGTAACCGCAAAATAGTTTGTAATACAGGCTCGTTGGTGCTGATTCCCATTTCCCCGATGATCTCCGTTAATTGCCGGTAATAATCCTTAACCACAGCACTGTTTATTTGTGTGGCCTGTTTGCCTTCTTTATACTCAATGTTAAAGGTTACCTCAATTTTTCCTCGTTTCAGCCTGTTTGCCAATTCATTCCGCATTTCCATTTCCTTATCGCGATATGCCGGGGGCATTCTGAAATAAAAATCCAACTGCTTGCTGTTTAACGTTTTTATTTCGATGGTGGCTACCTTTTCTCCGAGTTCACAGGTGGCTTTCCCGTATCCGGTCATTGACTGTATCATATGCTCCATGTTGTGATGCAAACCTACGTTAATTTTCAATATGATGCAAAGTTACCTGACGTGAAAATCAATCATTACCCGGCCCTCCAGGGAGGCAACCAGGTGATCACCCTGTTTAACCGCACCCACTCCGGCCGGTGTGCCGGTGAATATGAGGTCTCCGGTTTTCAGCGTAATAAAGGTTGAAACATAGGCAATGATCTCATCGAATGAAAAGATCATGTCTTTTGTATTACCTTTCTGTACGGTTTTGTCGTTTAGCTCAAGCTGAAAATTAATGGCATTTCTGTCGGGGATTGTATCCAAAGGCACGAAGGTGTTGATTACTGCTGATTGATCAAAGGCCTTGGCAATTTCCCATGGGTGTCCGGATTTTTTGCATTCATCCTGCAGATCGCGGGCAGTGAAATCAATTCCCAAACCTACTGTCTGGTAATACCTTGGGGCAAACTGCTTTTGAATCCTTTTGCCCAGGCGTGAAATCTTGAGCACAACCTCTGTTTCGTAATGGACTTCACTTGAAAAATCAGGATAAAAAAAGGGTTTGTTTCTTAACAGAAGGGCGGAATCGGGCTTCATAAAGAAAACCGGTTTTTTGGGCAGCGGATTATTCAGCTCCCTGGCGTGTTCGGAGTAATTCCGGCCAATGCAAATGATCTTCATTACTGAGAAGTTTATTTTCCAAAGGCACTTCTGAGCTTAATGGCAGTCAGCACGTTTTTGGTATGAAGCGGAAACTGCCCGTTCATCATCCAACCGTAATAACCACTGTCTTTTTTAAGCACTTCTTCCACGCGCTGGCCTTTATATTTACCGAAATTGAAAACTTCATGGTCTTCATCGTCATAAATAATCCGACCCAGAAAATCAGCATTCCGGTTGTGGCTTGAATATTTTGAAAGCTCATCAACATCATTGGGCAGGTCGGTATACCTTTCAAGCTGGGCTTTAAGCACCTCATAGGTGGCCATGGTATCTGCTTCTGCGGCATGGGCGTTTGTCAGGTCCTTATCGCAGTAAAACTTATAGGCGGCACTTAGTGTGCGTTGCTCCTTTTTGTGAAAAATGACCTGGATGTCCACAAACTTTCTCTTTTTCAGGTCGATATCTATATTGGCACGCAGCAGCTCCTCAGCCAGCAGGGGCAGATCAAACTTGTTGGAATTGTAACCGGCAAAATCACACCCTTCAAAGACCTGAACCAAATTCTTGGCTATTTCACTAAACCGGGGAGCATCTTTCACATCCTCATCCGTTATGCCATGAATAGCAGTAACCTTGGCAGGTATGGGTATGGTAGGGTTTACCCGCATGGTTTTGGATTCCTCATCGCCATTGGGGTATATTTTCAGGTATGATATTTCCACAATCCGGTCGGCGGCTACATCAATACCTGTTGTTTCCAGGTCAAAGAAGATGAGCGGATTTTTAAGATTCAGTTTCATGCCGGCTATGAATTGATCATCATCGGCATGAGCAGCATGAGCACATCTTCTTTTTCATTCTCTTTGTTGAAGGGGATAAACAATCCGGCTCTGGATGAATCTGACAGCTCAATTGACACTTCGGTGGACTGTACGTTGTTGAGGATTTCGACCAGGAAAGTAGATTTGAAGCCTATCTCCAGGTCGTCGCCATTATACTGGCATGCAAGCTCTTCAACAGCCGAGGTGGCAAAGTCGATATCCTGTGCCGATACAGTAAGCCTGTTACCCTTGAGGGATAAACGGATCAGGTTGCTGGCCTGGTTTGAAAATACGGACACACGGCGCACCGTATTGAGCAGTTTAAGCCGGTCGATGAGCAGTTTATTGGAATTATTAGTGGGTATTACAGAATTGTACGAAGGGTAATTACCTTCCACCAGGCGGCATACAATCTGGTAAGCCGGTGTGGTGAAAAAGGCATTTTTATCATCAAATTCAATGCTTACCTGTTCATTTCCCTTGGCAAACAGGTTTTTGAGCAAAGCTGCCGGTTTTTTGGGTAAAATGAAGGATGCGCCTGACTCGGCCTGCACGTCTTTCCTTTTGTAGCGAACCAGCTTGTGTGCGTCGGAGGCTACGAATGTTGCGTCGGAGGCACTTAATTCAATGAAGATGCCGTTCATCACGGGACGCAATTCGTCATCCGCGGTGGCAAACAAGGTGCTGGTAATACCACTTAAAAGAGAGGATGCAGCAATTTTGAGCGAAATGCTCCGTTCCGGTTTTATTTTAGGGAGTTGCGGAAAATCTTCACCATGTTGCCCCATAACTGAGAACTGGCCGTTCTCCGAACTGATGGTAATGGCATAGGTGTCTGTATTGATCACGAATGTAAGGGGCTGGTCGGGGAATTCGCGCAGCGAATCGGTTATCAGTTTGGCAGGAATGGCAATGCTACCCGAACCTTCTGCGTTTTCAAGTTCCAGTGTGGTAACCATGGTGGTCTCGAGGTCAGACGCGGTGATTTCCAAAGCTTTACCATCCAGTTTGAACAGGTAATTGTCCAGTATGGGAAGCGTGTTCTTGGCACTGATAACCCGGCTTAATGCCTGAAGGTGGTTGAGCAGGTCAATGCTTGATGCGACAAATTTCATGGAGAAAAGATTTAACTATTAATAAAACACATTGTTAAATGTCTAAATATCTGACATAATCAGCGAACCAATATTACGAAAAAAAAAGGATTGTCGCCGACAGGAAAAATCATTTTTTTTGCAAATCTGCTGGTCTGTTCATCTTAACCGTCCGTACTTTCTTTTTCTGATCCAGGTATAGGTCATACCTGCAAGAATTACAAAAAGCGGAGGAATCAGGGTGTTGATCAATGTCCATTTTCTGCGACCGCTTTTAATAGCAGCTTTATCCAGCAACCGCAGCCGGAAATCGCGTGAACGCAGCCTGATCAGTCGCTCATGGCCTGTCATGTACTGAATGGCATTCACTATAAATTCCTTATTTCCATATGTTTGCTGTGTATAACGGTCAAATCCCAATGGTGTAATCATCATTCCATTGGGTGTTGGTCTGAATTCATTCCGGATCATGTCAGCATCAGCAGCTACAAATACCGAAGCCGGGGCTCCTGTTTCCTTAATGTGCACCAGTGTATCGGGAAAGAGGTCGGATGTGCTGCGATTTCTGAAAACTGATTCAAAGCTGCCTTCAAGTAAAACGGCCACAGGCAGAAAGGGTTCCGTAAACATTTCCGGCTTTAAGGGTATCCGAACCTCTTCGAGGCCAATGATTACCGGTGCGGCAATCTTTCGCGAAACCTGTGAGGTGCTGAGCAGTGCCGTTTTCCTGATTCCCTTGCGGGCTTCAATGGTGTCTATACAACCGGAGAATTCACTGCGGATCATGTTCAGATTCCGGGTTACCGGATGAACGGATGGTGCGTTCAGCAAAGGAGAATACAGCCAGGGTACTGGTCTGAAATCAGGTGGATTTCCGGCAAGGGCCAGGTTAACAGGGATCATGCTGCATTGCCCGTCCTGCACCAGTACGGGATTGATTCTTAGCCCGTAACGGAAAAGCAGGTCTTCAATATTCAGCGTCCTGATCAGGGCTATGGTTGCGCCTCCTTCTTTAATGCTGTCAAGGCTTGCATTTACCATGTCCACAAACCAAAGCACCCTGCCGCCTTCCATCAGGTACTGGTCAAGCACAAACTTGTCCTGTTCACTGAACGGTAAAGTTGGTCCGGCAATTACCACAGCCTTATACTGGTTGAGGATACCCGGGATACCGTTGATTTTTCCCCGGTCGACCTGGAAATACCAACCCAGTTCCCGGGTTATGTCACCTACCTGGAATTCATTGTATTCTCCGTGCCCTTCTATAAAGGCAATTTTCTCAACACTGCCTGCCGAGAGTGAGCTGATAATGCGGATAAACTCAAATTCAAATGCCTGAATGGAGTTGTTGATGTTTTCTTCCGCTGCGGCAGCAGGGTTGTTCTTCAGTAGGTTGACAGGGATTTCAAGTCCCTTGTAGCATACCAGGGCACCCGGTAGAACAAGCTTTTCCGATGTGCCACCTTCTTTGTCTTTTGCCAGTATGTTGGTTGGTTTCAAACCCTTACTCATCAGCTCATCCAGATTTTTGTCAACAGCTTTGGCGTCTTTGCCTTTAAAGGGATTGATTATTTCATATACGAGGTTTCTGCCCGAATAAACCTGAAACTCTTCAAGCGTTTCCCGCAGGCGTTGCTGCATCTTGCGGAACGGAATGTTCAGGTCGCCATCGAGGTATACTTTTACTACAACAACCGTATCCAGTTCGCGGAGCGTTTTTTTGCTGAATTGCGATAAGGTATAGCGTTTCTCGGATGTCAGGTCGATCCTGAAAAAATAAACCGAAAGCAGCCAGGCAGCAACTACCACCAACATGATTGACAGCGTTAATTTGAGAAAGGGATTGCTTGTTTTGAACAGTTTTTTCATAATCAATATCCGGGAATTACTTTTTGCTGCATTCAATGCGTGTTTTGGTCATCAACAGGAACAGGGCAATCAGTGCCAGAAAGTAAACCACATCCCTGGAATCTATCACACCGCGACTCATGGAGCGATAATGGTCAATAATACCGAGCGATTGAAGTATGCTTCCGGTTTTGCCCATGGTAAAGATCTGTCCGGTTTGTTCAAACCCATAACAAACAAAAAGACAGATCACTGCGGCCAGCAGAAAGGACACCACCAGGTTGTCGGTTAGCGAAGAACAGAATATGCCCATGGCGGCATAGGCACAAGCCAGCAACAGCAGCCCGGCATATGAGCCCCATGTACCTCCCTGATCAATATTTCCAACCGGATTTCCAAGCGAGATTACCGAAAAGTAGTAAACCAGTGTGGGGATCAGGGCAAGAATGATGAGCACTACCGATGCCAGAAATTTTGCCCATGTAATTTGCATGGGTGTTAAGGGCCGGGTGAGCAGCAACTCAAATGTTCCTGTTCGTTTTTCCTCTGAAAAGCTGCGCATGGTAATTGCCGGAATCAGGAACAGGAAAACCCAGGGCGCCAGCGTGAAGAGAGAATCCAGTGTGGCATACCCCCCGTCGGGAATATTCATGGGGCCTTCAAAAACCCACATAAACAGGCTGTTGATCAGCAGAAATAATACAATCACCAGATAACCGGTAAGTGAATTAAAAAAGCTCTTGATTTCTTTGATAAACAGGGAATACATTTTTTGTTCTTTCGAATGATTTCTTACTTACTGTTTTTTACGTTCAGATTATAGGTACTTGAAAGGACCAGTGGAATGTCCAAGCTTCCTTTTTTGCAATGAGCAGTGATGACAATCTTCTGATTAATGGCGCCACCGGGTGGCACATTGAAATCAATTTTTGTCATTCCATTTTGCGTGGCAAGCAAAAAAAGTTTGTCATTCAGGTACCTTCCGTCTGTTAATGATCCACTGTAGAACTTTACTTTTAAATTCGGATTGGATAGTTGAATATTCAGTATCACCTTGTTGGCATTGGCCAGGTGATTTTCCTGAGTAATTGCCAACCTGGGCTGATCTGTTATTAAAGATCCGTCATTTTTATATTCCTTGAGTCCGGTTCCCGGGTATCCGTTCCTGTAAGAAGCCTCAGCCATTAATTTTCCATCCTCATAATAATATTTCTGAATTCCGTTAATTAACCCCTTAACATAAGGCGTAACACGGCATGGATTACCACTCTCCCAGTACCAGATTTCGTCACCTTCTTTGATTCCATTTTTATAAACCAGGGTAGAGTTGATTTTACCGTTTTTTGGATAAAAGTTAGTGGCCATACCTTCTTTCACGTTGTTGATATAGCTTACCTGCGAAAGCAACTGGCCTTCCATGTTGTAGCTTTTCATCAAACCATGCCGCAGATTTCCTTTAGCTTCGGTTTCGGATTTTATCTTACCGTTACTGAAGTATTCCTTTATTAAATGGATTTTAAGTGAGTCAGCAATTGTGTCAGTTCTTTTGTTCTGAATTCTTTCGGCCAGACTTTTTCGTTCCTGTGTTCCGCAAGATATAACCAGCGTAAATGCAAGTAACAGGATACTAAATGCTGATTTCATTATTGTGAGGTTGTGTTCGGCATGACAAATGTAAAAAAAAACAGACACCAAAACAGGCCGCTGTGTATGAATATTCTTGCAAAAGTCAACGCAACGGTATTTCCATTATCTTTGCGCTTCATTTGCTTAAAATGGGCCGTTCAAAAAGTAAACCAGTAATAGAAAAACTGCTGATTGACAATATTGCAGCAGAAGGCAAGGCAATAGGACATTTGGAAGGTATTGTGGTATTTGTTTCCAACTGTGTACCGGGTGATATTGTTGATGTTCAGGTTGTCCGCAAAAGAAAACGTTTTATGGAAGGTTACCCGGTTCATTTTCATCAATATTCGGCCACCCGGAGCGAGCCTTTTTGCGCGCATTTCGGCTTATGTGGCGGCTGTAAGTGGCAACATTTGCCTTATGCAGAGCAGCTGAAATTCAAACACCAGCAGGTTACCGATGCGTTTGAGCGTATCGGTAAAATAGTGGCCGATGAGGTGTTACCCATACTGCCATGTGAGAAGCAACGTTACTACCGGAATAAACTTGAGTTTACCTTTTCGTCAAACAGGTGGCTTACAAATGATGAAATCAATTCAGGCGACCTGGGCATCGAAAGAAGGGGACTGGGTTTTCACATTCCCGGTAAATTTGATAAGGTACTTGATATAGCCGAATGTTACCTGCAACCGGAACCATCAAATCACATCAGGAACTATGTCAGGGAATACGCATTTGAGCACAACCTGAAGTTCTTCGATCTGATCCACCAGGAAGGTCTGCTGAGGAATCTGATTGTGCGCAATAACCTGGCCGGTGAATGGATGGCGATCTTTTCATTTTTCAGGAACGACCAGGACCTGATAATCCCGCTGCTGGATGCTGTGGCTTCGCAATTTCCGCAAATCACTTCGCTGATGTATGTGATCAATTCAAAAGCCAATGATACCATCACAGATCTTCCCGTTAAACTGTTTAAAGGTAACGACCACCTGCTGGAGAAAATGGAGGACCTGATTTTCAGTATTTCGCCCAAAGCGTTTTTTCAGACCAATACCGAACAGGCGCATCAGCTATATTGTATTACCCGTGATTTTGCCAACCTGAAAGGCAATGAAATTGTTTACGATTTGTATACAGGCACAGGCACTATTGCTTTGTTCCTGGCGAACCGATGCAGCAAGGTTGTTGGTTTGGAATATGTTCCTGAGGCCATTGAGGATGCGAAAAAAAATGCAGGTCTGAACCATATTGAAAATTCAGTGTTTTATGCAGGCGATATCCGCGAACTGCTTAATGAAACATTTATTACGGAAAACGGGCATCCCGATGTAATCATCACCGATCCTCCCAGAACAGGAATGCATGCAGATGTGGTTGAGGCCATTTTGGCGGCCCGTCCCGGCCGTATTGTTTATGTGAGCTGCAATCCGGCCACCCAGGCAAGGGATGTTTCGTTGCTTTCAGGCAGTTACCGGCTTGTGAAAATCCAGCCGGTTGATATGTTTCCATTCACACATCATGTGGAGAATGTGGCCCTGCTTGAATTAATTTCCTCCTGTTCATAAATACACCCTGTTGTACAGGTTTTTTTGCTATATTGGTATGACAAATCAGAACTGCCATGGGTAATTTTTTTAACGGGGTATTCCAAACGTTCTTCCTGATTGGTTATGTTATTCTCCTGGTTGTTACTGTTATTATTTTGAAACCTTTACGGTATCATAAAAGAAGGCAGAAATCAACCGTATTTCTGAAGTTAAGTTACCTGTTTTATTTAATTTCATTTTTGGCTTTCACCTACCTGTTACTTTTTGGAAAAAAGGAGTACAGTGCCTCTGAGCAGCCTTTTGATACCCTGTTCAACATTCATTTCCTGTTTTTTCTTACCTCCACTGTTGTTCCCAATGTGGGCATCATGATCAGGCGCAAAATAAAAAAGAACAGAATGGAATACAACATTTTGGTCGGGGTCATTAACCTGATCTACTTTTCATACCTCACATTCCTGTGCGTTTCGCACAAGTGGGCATTGATGTGAACCTTGCTGCAGCATTCAAGGGTTAATTAAAGCCAGTGCAGATTCGATTTTTTTATCCAGCGACAATTCCCCGCTGATCCAGTGAATCTGAGTACCTCTGCGCTCCATTCTTCTGAACCAGGTCCGTTGCCGCTTGGCAAACTGATGGATGGCTATATTCAGCTTGGTCACCATGGTTTCATAATCCATCTTTCCGGTCAGGTACAGGGTAATATACCGGTATTCCAACCCATAATAGGTGAGACTGTCAGCTGAAATTCCCATAGCAAGCAAATTTCTTACCTCTTCAACCATTCCCTGCTGAAGCCTTTTGTGCAATCGCTCTGTTATTCTTTTTCGTTCTGTTTCCCGGTCATACAAAACACCCAGGTAAAGTATGTTCAGGTCGGGGAGACGACTTTCACCGGGGTGATCTCGATAAAAATACTCAATCTCAATGGCCCTCAGGGCATGCTCCACAGTATCCGTGTCGGTTTGGTTGTGCAGGGTTTTGAGCTGTAACAGAATTTCCTTCAAATCGCTCACACTTTTTCCCTGCAATTCAAGCCTCAGCTTTTCGTTCAGAGGAACTTCGTCGAGCCTGTATTGATGAGCCACTGCTTCAATATACATGCCTGATCCACCGCACATCACGGGTGTTTTTTTTCGTAAAATTATATCCCCATATGTCCTGAAAAAATCGCGCTGGTATTCAAATATGCTGTATTTATAGCCCGGCTCTGCAATGTCGATGAGGTGCACGGGTACCGCAGTGCCATTTACAATGTAATCCGAATAATCTTTACCGGTGCCAATATTCATGTTGCGGTACACCTGCCTTGAATCGGCACTGATGACCTCTCCGTCCAGGTTGTGGGCCAGCTTTGCTGCAAATTCTGTTTTACCGCTGGCGGTTGGCCCGATTACTGCAATCAGGTCATGCCGGTGTATCTTCATCCCGTTGAATTTCATTCCGGCTAATTTATGGAAAATCGGATAAAATCAACTTAATTTGCAATTCTGCATCAACCCGCATATGGCTGAAATTGATATCAAAAATAAGAAAGCCTGGCACGACTTTGAAATAATCGATAAGTTTGTGGCAGGGATCGTGCTTACCGGCACCGAAATCAAATCGCTGCGGGCCGGAAAAGCCAGCCTTGTTGATTCATACTGTTTTTTTAATGATGATGAGTTGTTTGTTAAGGGTATGCACATCTCGGAATACGATTTTGGCAATATTTACAACCACTTTCCCAAACGCGACCGTAAATTGTTACTTACCCGCAGGGAATTAAAGAAACTCCAGAAGAATGTAAAGGAAAAAGGGCTGACCATTGTGGCCCTTAAAATATTTTTGGCTGCCAGCAGTTATGCCAAGCTTGAAATTGCACTGGCACGCGGTAAAAAAGAATTCGACAAACGCGAAGACATCAAAAAGAAGGATTCCAAAAGACAGCTCGACAGGCTGATGAAAAAATAACAATCAGCATCCCAATTCTTTACTGAGCAAAGAAGAAGCTGTTGAGCTCGTAAATATCGCTTGCAGTCAGACCGGATTCGAAATCGAAAAAGCGGTCAATCTCCTTAAGCATTTCATCGAAAGAGATGTAACTGTCCTTATCTGCATCTACCTGTTTGAACTTGTCGGGAATGGGTACACCGCTTCCCCTGCGGCCCGAATAGGCATCATATTTGCGAAGGTACAGGTCGATTTCGTTACGTCCTACAGCCATTGAATGATTCAGCATGGCAATCACATCTTCCTCGGTTATTTCAACACCTTCGGCATTGACAAAGGCGTTAAACCTGCTGGTTGGTTCTTTATCGAGATAATCGTATATGCCGTCGCTATCTGAATCAAGCGGACATCCTGAAGAATCGGTTGCCACCCCCAGTGGGGTATCCGGACACCGGTCCCAGCCATCAACATACCCGTCGTTGTCATCATCGCCATAAAGCATGGGGTCAAATTCCATATCCCGGAACAGCCGCTCCATTTTGAGCATTTTTGCTGACGAAAACAGGTCGAGGTGAAATGAAACATAGGTAAAATTGTACATGTCATTACCTTTTTTACCAATCCGTCCGCTTTTGTTTTTTGAACTCACATGGTCAATCACGTCGGATATCGCATAGGAAAACGAGTTGCCCACGCGGATCATCACCCGGTCAGAAAGTTGCATGTCAATACCAAATTCAACAGGTATTACAAAGGCATATTGAGAGTATTTTCCCAAACCCCAGTCGTATTCCCTCAGCGAAGTTTCATATTTAAAGTCGCGACTCATCAGTTGACTCAGGTCAGGATCGCCAGCTGCCTGGGGAATATCGCGAATGGTGCCGTCAGTCCAGTAATTATACCGGGAAGTCACATTGGTGCCGGCATCAGGATCATAGTAAGATGCAATACTGTCAGTTCTGGAATTGAAAATCACCGTGCCGATACCCAGAGCGATATAAGGATGAAAACGACTGTCTTTTTTCTTGTAGAAATGGTCAAAATCATAATTGACATCCACACCGAAGTTGTAAATATCGGTTTGGAAGTTAAAATTCTTCAACGGATCAGTGAAAGACCTTTCGTTTCCGCTGAGCTTGCCTCCGAGGAAAAAGAATTCTCCTTTAAAATAACGTTTGTCGTCGAGGTACGTGGCCAGATTAACCTTATAACCCAGAGTTCCTATGGTAGGTGAGTAGTAGTTGTTTTTGACATCTCCGAAATAATTGAGTACACCGGCACCAAAGCTGATAACCGGTTTATAAACCGGATTGATATTTTCCACTTCTTCATTGAGCAGCCGGTCCAGTTCGTCTTCCTGTCCAAAAACAGATGACACCGGGAGCATGAGAAGCAGAAACAGAAAAGCTGCCTGAGTGCAGGTTTGAACTGAATTAAAGTGTTTCATCGATACCATTTTTGCTCGGTTATCATCAGGGCTTCCTGAACAGTAATGCGCTGCCCGCTATTATATGCTGAAATGAATGCGTCTTTTGCCGGGGTAGTGTTCCAGATATGAACCCGGTAATCCCTGGCTTCCTTATATAAGGGGAATGAACCGACAGAATATTTCATCCAGCCGTCATGGGATTCCTTGCGAACCTCTTTCTCGAGATTCATTTTTCTGAAATACCGTGTGATGTTTACCGGTTTGTGTCCGGCAGCCACCTGAACCCGGTAATAAATGCCCTGTTCAGGATCGAGCAGGTAAGCTGCATCTGTGGTAAGGTTGGTAGTTGCCGGTTTGGAAGGCCGGTTTGCGGTTTTGCTTCCGTTTTTTGCTTCTGTTGCAGCCTGGGGTTTAGTTTCTGCCGGTTTTTCAACACGGGTTTCAGTTGGTGTCACCGGTTCAGCTTGAACGGGTTCTTCAGCAGGAACCTGGGCAAGAACCTGCTCAGGATTGGGTTCCGATAGTGCCTTTGCCACCAGTTCGTTCACATCCTGACCGTTCAGGTCGGCCAGGTTCAAATCTCTTTCAATGATGTCCACGCTCACGGTGTTGTCTTCCACCAGGTAAGAGAAAGCTCCGTCAATTAACGGTGCGGCAAGTTTTGTCTGGTTTTTGGGAATCAGCCTGTATGATACAGTAAAGTATGCGTCTGTGGGTAAATTCATCCACAGGAATTTGACCTTCTGTTCCTTGAATGTGAATATGGCATCTTTAGCATCGAGCGCTACTGCGGTATAACCTTCGGGAACATCTTCCTCAATTTTGGCAAACTGCCGGGTGAGGTTCTTGCTTACCAGCACGTTTACAATGTAATCGCCCTGTGAGCCGGCGTAGGGTCTTTGCCTGATACAGGCTACAGAAACTTCTCCGGGTGAAAGGGTGCCCAGGGCAGGTATGGTGACCTTTTCAAAATCATTCACATCAACCATCAGCGACGGATCCACGGTGGCAGATGGCAGGATGTTAATAGCAACCGGGTCAACATCAACTGATTTCCGTTCGTTATTTTCAATATAGGAGAATTTACCACTGAGGTCAAAGGTGCCTTTCAGCCTTTCGTCAATCTTAACCTTATAGGTGACAGTAATTTCGTCATTCCCGGGTATCCTGAGCCAGATCAGCCTCACTCGTTTTTCACTGAAGGTGAAATCGGCATCAGACGAAGAAACTGAAGAAGCTGTCAAACCAGCGGGAATATTCTGCTGAAAACGTGAGAATCCTTCGAGGTCTCCCTTGTTCAGGGTAACTTTCACCTCAAATTCCGAACCGGCCTGTACCTCTGCAGGAACATCCATTTTTACCGACACACCGCCGGGAAATATCTGGAAAGCCAGTATTAACAAAAGGTTTAGCAGGGTCATTACTAGTTTAACCATGGATTCGGTATTTTAAAGAGTAATAAAAATAGTTAATCCCATGTATATTAGCAATTAAGTTATGAACAACTTCCGGCAAACGACCTGGTTAATAGGTGAAATCCAGCTAAATGCGCCTGCTTTTGTTGTCAGAAATTCGGACTCAACAGGTACTTGCTGTAAAACTCATTGATGTGTTTCACTGCTTCTTCTGCTGTATCCACCACGGTGAAAAGTTCCAAGTCGTCTGTACTGATGTTCTTCTGTTCGTTGAGCATCACTTCTTTCACCCATTTTACCAAGCCTTCCCAGTAATCCCTGCCGACAAGCACAATAGGGAATCTGCCGATCTTTTCGGTTTGAATCAATGTTAAGGCTTCAAAGAGTTCATCAAAGGTACCGAATCCTCCGGGA
This sequence comes from uncultured Bacteroidales bacterium, assembly GCA_964438935.1. Taxonomy (GTDB): domain Bacteria; phylum Bacteroidota; class Bacteroidia; order Bacteroidales; family UBA10428; genus UBA5072. The sequence continues at coordinate 15,217 of CAYTNC010000012.1, read as the reverse complement.
AGCACAATAAATCCCTGGGCATATTTGATGAACATGACCTTGCGTACAAAAAAATGGTCGAAGGTAATCAGCTTGTCTGAATCGATAAACAAATTGGGTTCCTGCTCAAAGGGCAGGTCAATGTTGATTCCTACCGATCTTCCTTTTCCTCTTTTGGCTCCCAGGTTGGCGGCTTCCATAACTCCCGGGCCGCCACCTGTGATCACACCGTAACCATATTGTGTCAGCTGGTAGGCAATTTCTTCAGCCAGCTTGTAAAACTTGGTTCCGGGCTCAGTGCGTGCAGATCCGAAAATGGATACACAGGGGCCGATACGTGCCAGTTTTTCGTATCCTTCTACAAATTCCGACATGATCTTGAAAATACCCCAGCTGTCTGAGCTTTGTATTTCCTGCCAGTCTCTTTTCTTAAAAGCGTCAATAATCTTTTCTTCTCCGTGGGTCATAAACTTGAATTCGTTGAAAATCTATTATCTATACGTGAACATTTTATGGATGTTCTGTTCAGGTGTGCAAAATTACAAAATTTGATAGAAATTTTACTTAGTCGATAACGATCAACTCGCTCATTCTGGAAGTGACGTCCTGCGAAATATTGACAGCACAATATTAAATCAATCAATTTATGAAAATGGCAGGAAGGCTATTGGTGATAAAATGAATCTGGCGCGAATAAAGTTCTTTGACTTATTTATCGGTGCTTTTTGCAAAGTCCAAGCCGTATGTTTTGAAAAGTTGGCTGGCAGTTTTGATTCGGATGAAAAAATAGACTCATCACTTACTACTATTTGTTAATAATTTGGCTAACTTTCTAGAAACAATAATGATAAAAAGAGATGGTATGATTAAAGGTCTGATTAGTGATATATCAATTGCTGATGGATTTGACATTAAAAGGTTTATAAATTGAATAAATTGTTTTGGGAAAAGCAATAAACTATTGGGATTAAACATGATTAGGATAGAAAATAAAACAGTAGTGGGCACTTAAAACCCACTGATTTTTAATTGTTTATTTTTAAGTTCTTTGACAATTTGATAATCGTATATCGCAAGTATCTCTCTTATAGGGGTTTTATCCAGTAAAGAAATGCTTAGAATTTGTAAAATTTCGTAGATTGGACGGTCCACTTTTAATTTGTTGCCTATTATTGCCACAAGACAGTAAGCAATAATGGCACAGTAGATTTGAACTTTTACAGCATTTAGCGTGGTTCCCCAGAATGATTTGATTTTTAAGTGCTGTTTCATCCATTTGAAGAATATCTCAACCTCCCAGCGTTTCTTGTAAAGGAAAGCGATTTCTGTGGCTTGCAGGTCAGTATTATTTGTTAAAAAAACCAAGTACCTATTTTGTTCTCCGTCATAATATTTTATGCGTCGAAGCTTATCTGGGTAATCTTTTTTCGAATAATAATTTTCCAACTTGCCAATCTGATCGCTTATGACACCTGTTGTTTTGTCTACAACATTGGAATACATCCGCTTAAAACGAGTGTTGTCTTTTGATCTGGTAACAAAGAATGAGCCTTGTGAGTGAAGCTTATGCAAGCGTTTAAAATCAATGTATCCTTTATCCATCACATAGTAACTTCCAGCTTCGTATGGAATAAGATCAAGGATATTGACGTCATGAACACTGGCTTTGGAGATATGTAAAAAACTGGGAATCGAAGTTTTAACGTCATACAAAGTATGGAGTTTAATCCCTCCCTTGTGCTTTCTAAACTCTGCCCACCAGAAAACGCTTAAACAAAGGTCTATAGTTGTAGAGTCTAATGCATAAACATTGCCGTCAACTACGACTTCGAAATCGTTTCTGTAATAGCTTTTACGCGCTTCCTCAATCAAGACATATGCAAACTCTTCAAAGATTTTATAACTACGTTTCTCATTTGCTGTGCCGAGATTTCTTCGCGATACTGTTTTGCCAAACCCAAGGTGGTAGTACTTTGGTTGATGAGCTTCAAGGCTTAAAATCAGATCCCGCATACTGTCTCTTGAGGTGAGTTGTCCAAAAACCATACAAAGCATCTGGTTCCAGCAGGTAAAGGATCTGACATACTTGTTTCCTTGATGTTTATCTACAATACCATCAAATGTCCTGCGTGGTAAAAACTCTGTAATTTGAGCGAAGATGTATTTGCCTTGATTCATGGATTTATGCTTTAGCAATGCAAAAATCCAACTTTTCAATTCAAATCGTCACGCTCATAAAAAACGCTGTAAGTACGATTATCAAAGTATTTCAAAGAACCATTATATATTTTTAATGCCCACTAGTGATATGCTATTATAAAAGTATTATCTCCTTTGTTCTTGATAAGTATGTGATTTGTCTTTTGAAATGTCAGTTTGAACTTGTGAATTAGAGATTCTTTCTAAAATTGTTTTAATTTGATTCTTCGAAATAGCTACTCTTTCATTATTGGATAGTAAAGCATCTGGCTTCATACCTGTACTAACTTCAACTATGAAACCTATGTTTATTATATAGTTTCGACTTGTTTTAATAAATCTTCCATCAGAACTACATAACATTTTTTCAAATTGGTGTAAGGGAATTGAAACAAAAAATGAGCCCTTATTGAATAATACTATGTTAGTATAAACATTATCTGCTTTGAAATATAAGATTTCATTTAGTTTAAATATTCGTTTTCTACTTCGGCTTATTGGCAAAAAAATATAATCATTTATTTGCATAATAAATTATCTTATTGAATAACAATCCTGTATTTCAACCATTGGCGACAAATAGCAACACGATCAGCAGCGCAGGCAGTGTGACAATAAAAATGTTTTTAACAGATAACAACATTATCTGCTTCATAACGCAATGATCATTTTCACGTGCCTAAAAACTCAACCCTTCCCCTGAAACACAAACTAACTTATTAATCTCTCCAAAAACCTTAAATCAACCTATCTTTATCACTTGTTCAGCAGTGGGTTGAGCAAAAATAATAAGAAGTATTTAGAAAACTACCCCCCCTCATAATTTTTAAGCATTCTAAATAAGAAGTAATTACTCAGGTTACGATTGCGCAATTAGTTTGAGTGTATTCAGTACGTTCTGATCGTTTTTCAGGCAAGTATCACTGGTTGATCGTATAGTGGCAAAACATCTGGCTCCAAAGGTGGATTTGAATTGGCCGAGTATTTTCTGTTTCAACTTTATGTTGAGGATAGCCCTTTCGTAAGCATTGTTATCAGGTGGCACATCTGGCGCTATAAACTCTGTGTTCTGTATACATGGGAAAAACAGACGGAATATCTATTACCTGGCGTTTCCCCTTGACAAATGTTTGAATGGATTGCAAATAACAGCCACACTGGGCGCATGGATCTGGTTTATTCTCTTTTTTTATATCCGGGGTTATTGTCATTTCCAGAGTGGTAACTTCATGGCCTTTTTGTCCTCCCGATTGTTTCCCGGTTGGCTCTCGAAGACTTTTGGTCTTGTGTGGTCGGTTTTCATCCCTGGAAAGTGGAATGAAACTATTATTGTTGTTCTTGCGATTTTAAAGCCTGTGGATATGATCTAGCAAATCGTGTATCATCCTTTTTAGTAAGGATGCCACCGTTTCAAGTTCCTTTGTGCATTTATGTCCCTCAGTCACTGATTTATTTCAAAACTCAGAAATATTTGCCTATGCTTTATATCGCTTCACCTATGGTTATAATAGTTCGGCCCTTCCGGACTTTTCGCCTATGAAGACGGGTTAATAATGAAGAAAAGAAAAAACAATAGATACAGTTAGGCACTTAAAAAACAACAAATAATTTGATTGTCAGCATTATATTACTAAAATAAAACAGCTACTGATCTTAACTTCTGCTTTAACACCGCGCATGGTGACTCCATGCATTGCAGACATGCTTGACCTTTTATTTTTGTATTATCTCACTACTTATATTTCTTGGGTCAAGGTATCAATTCTTCCTTCAGGTAAACCGCCGTGTAGCTTTTTTTGTTTTTAACTACTTCTTCCGGTGTTCCGGTACAAATAATTTCTCCGCCTTTTTCACCGCCTTCGGGCCCCATATCAATAATGTGGTCTGCCACCTTGATCACATCCAGGTTGTGTTCAATAACGATTACCGTATTTCCTTTATCTACCAGCCGGTCCAGCACTTCAAGCAATACCCTGACGTCTTCAAAATGGAGTCCGGTTGTGGGCTCATCCAGTATATACAGCGTTTTTCCGGTATCTTTTTTGGAAAGTTCCGCAGCCAGTTTGATTCGTTGCGATTCGCCGCCCGATAAGGTGGTAGAGGGCTGGCCAAGCGTAATGTAACCCAGGCCAACCTGGTCGATTGTGGCCAGTTTGTGCCGGATGGTTGGCATATTTTCAAAGAATTCAACAGCCTGCGTGATGGTCATATCCAGCACATCACTTATATTCTTTCCCCTGTAACGAACTTCGAGTGTTTCACGGTTATATCGCCTGCCGTTGCATTCGTTGCAATGCACATACACGTCGGGCAGAAAATTCATTTCAATCGTCTGCAACCCCGCGCCCTGGCAGGTTTCGCACCGGCCGCCTTTGACGTTGAATGAGAATCGCCCGGCCTTGTAGCCGCGTATTTTCGACTCCCGGGTTAGTTCAAACAGTTTCCGGATATCGGAAAACACGCCTGTATAAGTGGCAGGATTGGAACGGGGGGTGCGCCCGATGGGCGACTGGTCAACCTCAATCACCTTGTCAATGTTTTCCAGTCCCACAATTTTGTCATAGGGAAGCGCGGATGCTTTCGACCTGTAAAAATGACGGCTTAACACCGGGTAGAGGGTATCATAAATCAGCGATGATTTGCCGCTTCCCGAGACACCGGTTATGCAAATGAATTTGCCCAGAGGAAAAGTGATGTCCACTTTTTTCAGGTTGTTGCCGGTAGCTCCCAGCAGTAAAAGTGCCTTTCCATTGCCCTGGCGTCTTTTTTCAGGGATTGTAATTGCTTTGCGGTTATTCAGATACCGGGCCGTGAGTGAGTCACCCTTCATGATCTCTTCCGGGGTTCCGGTGGCACAAACCTCACCTCCGTGTCTGCCGGCAAAGGGGCCCAGGTCCACAACATAATCGGCACTCAGAATCATCTGGCGGTCATGTTCCACTACGATTACTGAATTGCCCGTGTCGCGCAGATCTTTGAGCGAACCGATGAGCCTTTCATTGTCGCGCTGATGCAGTCCGATGCTGGGCTCGTCAAGAATGTAAAGCACGTTCACCAGTTGCGACCCAATCTGGGTTGCCAGGCGGATCCGCTGGCTTTCGCCCCCCGACAGACTTGCGGCACTGCGGTTAAGAGAAAGATAATCAAGGCCTACATCCAGCAGAAACCGGATCCTGGTCTTAAGCTCCTTGAGGATTTCTGTGGCAATGGCCAGTTGTCGGCCTGTTAAATGCTTGTCAACACCCGATAACCAATCATACAATGCTGTAATATCCATTGATGCCAGTTGGGCAATGTTGCGGTTGTGCATCAGGAAAAACAACGATTCTTTCTTAAGGCGTGTACCCTGGCAATCGGGGCACGTAACTTTTTCAATGTATTGTTCGGTCCATTTTTCTTCTTCCTTCTGACCTGCATTGTTCAGGTGATTGGCGATGTAGTTGATCACTCCTTCGAAACTCAGGAAGTAATTGGTGGAAAAACCCATTGGTGTATTTTCCAGCTTGAAGGTCTCTTCGGCACCATAGAGAATCACATTCATGCCATCTTCCGGAATTTCTTTTATGGGGGTGTTCAGGGTGAATTTATATTTTGAGGCGATGGCCTCAAGTTGCCAGAAGATCAGCACATTCTTATAAGGTCCGAGTGGTTCGATCCCGCCTTTTTTAATGCTCAGGTCGGGGTTGGGAATGATTTTCGAAATGTCAATCTGGTTAATTGTTCCCAGTCCGTTGCATTTGGGGCAGGCTCCCTGCGGTGAGTTGAATGAAAAGGTATGCGGAGCAGGTTCATTATAGGAAATACCGGTTGTGGGGCACATGAGCAGCCGGCTGAAATACCTGGGCTCCTTTTTTTCGGTATCCAGCAGCATGATGATGCCTTTGCCATGCTGCATGGCTAATGAAACGGAACTTTTCAGCCGGTTTTTGTCGTCACCTGTAACAATCATTTTATCGATAACAATTTCGATAAAATGGCTCTTGTACCTGTCCAGCTTCAGCCCGTGTCTTACCTCAATCAGTTCGCCGTCAACGCGGGCGTTCAGGAATCCTTTTCTGCGTATTTGTTCAAAGACCTCCTTGTAGTGACCTTTGCGGCCCTTAACCAATGGGGCAAGAATATAAATCTTTCGGTTTTCGTACTTTTCAACAATCAAACTGATGATCTGCTCATCGGTGTACTTCACCATGGGCTCTCCGGTATTGTATGAATAGGCGATTCCGGCCCGTGCATACAACAATCTCAGAAAGTCATAGATTTCGGTAAGCGTACCAACCGTAGATCTTGGATTTTTACCCGTTGTTTTTTGTTCAATGGCGATTACCGGGCTTAATCCGGTTATCTTGTCCACCTCGGGGCGTTCCATGTTTCCCAGGAATTGCCGGGCATAAGCCGACAGCGTTTCCATGTAACGACGCTGTCCTTCGGCATAAATGGTATCAAAAGCCAGGGATGATTTTCCGCTGCCGCTTAATCCGGTAATTACGCTCAGGCGGTTACGCGGAATGGCAACATCAATGTTCTTGAGATTATGAACCCGCGCACCGAAAACATGAACCTCTCCTGTCTCATGGACCTTACTGACTGCTTTTTTTGCCAACTTTTCCGGATTGCTATGGGTTTTGATTCATGTTACTGAATTATTCTTTCGCCTTCGTTGGGAATGACAATTCTGTAAACCTTATTGGGATGGTCAGGCAGGTAGTTCTGGCGGAGCCAGGGATTAAACTGCTTAATGATCTTGTAATTGGTTGCATTATCAAGTGCAAAGTCGGCAATATTCTCAATGCTTTTGTCAACCGTTACTTCATGTGTAGTGATCAGGGGGTAATAATCACTGTCTTCAATCTGGAAGCCATACTCCGCCGGGTTTTCAGTGATGAGCTTATGGGCTATCAGTCTGAACACATAGCGGGCAGTTTCATCATTCAGCAGCAAGTCGTAATAATTATTTGTTTTTTGCTTGCTGATCTGGTTTTCCAGTCCACCTCTTCCGGCGTTATAAGTTGCGGCAGCAATGGTCCAACTTCCGAATTTGTGATATGATTCGAGAAGGTATTTACAGGCTGCTTCAGTGGACTTGGCCAGGTCGTACCTTTCATCAACCACCGTATTCACCTCAAGGCCATATTCCTTTCCAGTTGATTCCAATATCTGCCAAACGCCTACTGCCTTTGCGGGCGATACTGCGTTCTCCAGCCCGCTCTCAGCCATGGCCAGGTATTTGAAATCATCGGGCACTCCGTATTTTTTAAGGATGGGTTCGATGGTTTCGAAATAGCGTTTTGATTTTTTGAGCACCATGAGCGTACGTGAATGCCAATATCCATTCACGAGCATTTCTTTATCGAGGCTTTCGCGTGTGTCGAAATTACCCAGAGGCACTGCTTCTCCTGCAAAATCAAGTTGTTCAGGCAAACTGAACGAATGGTTCATTGAAGGCATGCGTGAAGGCATGCTTGTACTGCTCTGGTTATCAGTGAAGCTTAAAGTTGAAAACAACAAACCCACAACCAGCAACGCTCCTGTGAAACACAAGAATGGGCGCAACCTGAAAATTAAACGATCCTGTGACATGACGCTCTCCGTATAAAATTTACTTATTTGGTTGTACGGAATTTTCCAAAGTTAGTTAAAAGGATTTTGATTTTTCTGCATGCTGAATTCAATTTTCAACATAACCTGAATCGGAGACAATGAAATGATAGTACTTATAGCGCTAAACAGGATTGCTTTATAAGTTTTTGTGAGTCACATGGCCAAATGGAGTACTAAAACAAATAGTTGAATCCGGCATAAAAACCGAACGAGTAAGGATGCACGTTGATTTCTGCCGTTTTGTCGATTGGGTTGATATAATACCTGAACCGGGGTTCCATGGTAAATGAAAAACCTTTTGTTACCGGGTATTCAATTCCCATCCCCACAGAACCCTGGTAATTGATGGTGTTGATGTCGGATGTCTCTCCGAAAAACTCAGTATCTCCGTTGCTGGTAAAGTTCACCCGGTTGCTGAACAGGAAATTGGTAATGACACCACCGGTGATGTTGAAGTCCATCTTCCTGTCGATTATTTTATACCTGACCACCAGTGGAACTTCCAGGTAGTCAAAATACTGGGTCATTGTAATGTCGGCTTCGTCTGTGTTTGAACCGGCAGGATTAAAGCCGGAAACTGCATTTAAGGCATCATAGCGGGTGTTGTATTTGGCCCCTTCAATATTTCCGTTGGCTACCAGATTTATTTTGTCAGTGCTGCCGCTTGTTTTGGTAATTACACCAGTGGAATTGGAAACCGATACGTAAGTCTTGTTTTCCAGTTTACCCTGCAGGGTGCTGAAATAATTCACAGCCACCGTTTCAATGTTATTTGTTTGTTGTCCGTATCGTGAGTAGTACACACCTGACTGTACTGACAGGCGTTTACCGGTTGAAAAAGCTACCCTGATGCCACCTGAATAGGCCAACAGGCCATTCTCTTTGTCGTTAAGTTCATCCATTGTTACCGATTGCAGTTCGTCAGATGAGATGGTACGGTATGAATACAAAGGGGCCAATTCGCTTCCGATTGTCCATCGGTCCGGTTTTTTTGCCAGAACATCTTCCGGGATGTAGACTTCAGCATATGTGTCAGGTACTGTAATTGCAGCAGCCTGGGTTGACAAGCGGGCCCGGTTGAAAATGATTTCGCTGCCAGGATCCTTTTGTGGCAGTTGACCAGGGTGTATTCCGGACAGGGCAATCATGGTGTTCACCCCTGAACGTTCAATTTCAACATGCTGTGCATCGTCAACCCTGTAAAAATCTTCGGAAGAAGCTTCAGCCATTATTTTTTCCAGTTTTCCGTTGTTCCCGGTTGCGACATGATTACCTAAAGGATTTTGTTTTCCTGATGTTACAGGATTGGCATTGTGCATGCTATTTTTGTGCCCGGGTGTTGCTGTTTGAACAGAAGCGGGATTGGTTTCCCGGAGCATTGAATTCATTTCTTTATGCTGATTTGCAGAAATGGCGGAAGTGGTTGGCTTGCTATCTGGTTTGGTAAGCACCATTACGCCAATGCCTGTGGAAAGCAGCAGCGCCATGCCTGCTGCAATCCGTAAAATCAGCAATACAGAGCGTTTTTTCTGCTTGTGACCAAGCCTTTGAGAAATCTTTTCCCAGTTGGCTTCGGGGGGGGCCTGTTCATAGTTCGCCAGCCGCTCAGTGAAAAACCTGTCTGTTTTTTCCATTCTATTGTCCATGGCTCAATATGTTTGAACCGATTTTATATAATACCTGCTTATCTTTTCCTGAAGTATGGCTCTAGCCCTGGAAAGATTTGATTTGGACGTTCCCTCGGAAATCTGCAGCGCATCGCTGATTTCTTTATGGGAGTATCCTTCCACCGCATACATGTTAAATACTACCCGGTAACGAGGCGATAATTCCTGGATGATCTTCACCAGGTCGGCCACATCCAGATCTGAAAATACGTCTTTTGCTTCATCCTGGTCTATTTCAGCCATATGCTCATCAACCGGAACTTGCCGGTAATGAATCCTGTACCGCTCCAAAGCAGTATTCACCATCACTTTCCGGATCCATCCTTCAAAAGCCCCTTTAAAACCAAATTGATTAATTTTTTCAAAAACTTTAATAAATCCATCCTGCAGCACATCCTGTGCGTCGTCATAGTTTCCGGCATACCTCAGGCATATTCCAAACATTTTTGTTTTGAACATGTCATACAGTTCCCTTTGAGCTTCCGGTTTACTATCCTGGCAGCCCCGAATAACTCTATTTAGATGGTCGACCAAATACACTTCTTATTTGCAACTCAAAATTAGGGTTTTAATTAAAACTTTGGCCTTTTTGCCGATGTTGCTTATCAGATGCCAAAAGTATGCCTGTGGTTGCGTCACCTGATGTTTTTTTTAAAAGTGTTCAGAAACGTACATTGCCTGTATCAGAACAGTACAATTTTACGAACAGCTTTGGGGGGCCTTCCCGAACTCTTTTCTTTATAAAACACAGATAGTAAAATATATATGTTGAATGGTATGAAATTTGTCATTTAACCGTCAACCTAAAAAAACTTTTCATGATTTCGATCAAGAATTTGCATAAATCTTACGTTACCGGCAGCAATTCATTGCATGTACTTAAAGGAATCAGTCTTGATATTGAAGAGGGAGAAATGGTTTCGATAATGGGTGCATCCGGATCAGGCAAATCAACCTTGCTGAATGTGTTGGGAATTCTGGATAATTATGATTCGGGAGAGTACCATCTGAATGGCATGCTGATAAAAGACATTAACGAAACCAAAGCAGCCCAGTTGAGAAACCGGACAATCGGTTTTGTATTCCAGAGCTTCAACCTGATTTCCTTTAAGAATGCCATGGAAAATGTGGCACTTCCGCTCTATTACCAGGGTGTTAACCGCAAAAAAAGAAACCAGATTGCCATGGAATACCTCGACCGGGTTGGACTGAAAGACTGGTGGACCCATTTGCCCAGCGAACTTTCAGGTGGTCAGAAGCAGCGTATTGCCATTGCCCGGTCGCTGATCAGTAAACCCAAGGTAATACTGGCCGATGAGCCAACAGGTGCACTGGATTCGGTTACCAGTATGGAAGTAATGGATCTGATGCAGGAAATCAATGATGAAGGAATTACCATAATTATAGTCACACATGAGCAGGATATTGCACTGCGGACACAGCGTTCCATCAAGCTCAAAGACGGGGTTATAGAGAACATTACCTATCACAAGTCGCCATATAAAGCTGTTGCATCCTTTTAAACCAGGCGTTATGTTCGATTTAGACAAATGGCAGGAAATACTGAGTACGATCAACAAAAACCGGATGAGGACTTTTCTTACCGGTTTCAGTGTAGCCTGGGGAATATTTATGCTGATCATATTGCTGGGTTCGGGAAAGGGTCTTCAGAATGGTATTGAGTCGCAGTTCAGGCAGGATGCTGTGAACACCATTTGGTTCGGTCCGGGTACCACCAGTAAAACCTATGAAGGGTTAAAATCGGGCCGCCAGATTCAGTTTACCGACGAGGATTATGACTACGTACGTGAAAGGATGAAGGGGGTTGATAAAATTTCAGCCCGCTATTACATGTGGCAAAACCGGGTGATATCCTACAATAAGGAATTTGGTGTGTATGACCTGACGTGTGTACACCCGGATTATCAGGAAATTGAAAATGCCAAAATGGAAACGGGTCGGTTTGTCAACAGTTTTGACATTCAGAAGCGCAGGAAGGTTGCTGTAATTGGCAGACCAGTTCAGAAAACCCTGTTTAAGAACGGGAAGAATCCGATAGGCGAATACATCAAGATCAACAACGTACCTTTTCAGGTGGTTGGCGTATTCAGTGATAAGAGTGAGCGCGATGAAATGAGGGTTTATCTTCCGATTACCACAGCACAGATGATATCAGGCGGGGCCAACCGGATTCAGAATCTGACTATAACCAGTACTCTTTCGGCAAAGGAAAGTGAGGAGTTTGAAAAACAACTTCGTGCTGACTTTGCCGAAAGGCACCGGTTTGACAAGGAAGATCTGAATGCCATGTGGACATACAACACGCTTAAGGAATTTAAGATGTTTACCAATCTTTTCCTGAGCATACAGATTTTTATTTCAATTATCGGGGCTTTTACAATAATAGCGGGTATTGTAGGGGTCAGCAACATAATGATTATAGTGGTAAATGAGCGCACTAAGGAAATAGGTATCCGAAAAGCCATAGGAGCAACCCCTTTTTCAGTTGTTACCATGATTCTTCTGGAATCTGTTTTTATTACAGGGTTGGCCGGGTACCTGGGACTGCTGCTGGGCATTGGTACGTTGGAACTGGTGTCATCTGTAATACCTGCAAACGATTTTTTTGTGAATCCGGAAGTGGACTTTTCGATTGCCCTTATTTCCACCATAGTATTGGTGATTGCAGGAACACTGGCAGGACTGATGCCCTCGTTAAGGGCTTCACGAATCAGGCCCGTAGTAGCACTAAGAGACGAATAATACCAGGAAAAGATGTTTGACAGAGACCGGTGGCAGGAAATATACAGTACGCTCAAGAGCAATAAGTTGCGGACGTTCATGACGGCTTTTGGCGTATTCTGGGGCATTCTCATGCTGATTATTATGGCAGGGTCGGGAAACGGCCTCAAGAATGCTGTTTTTGATGGCTTTCAGGACTTTGCCACCAACAGTGCTTTTATCTGGACACGGCAAACCACCATGCCTTACAAGGGATTGCCGCGGGGTCGACGCTGGTTGTTTAACAACTCCGATATGAAAGCCCTTAAAGAGGGTATTCCTGAAATAGGGTATCTGGCACCAAGGCTTCAGCCCTGGTCGGGCAATGGCGATAACAATGTGGTGAGAGGAACAAAATCTGCATCATATGATGTTTTTGGTGATTATCCCGATTATTTCAGGATCGATCCGGTTATTTTACTTTCTGGAAGGGTGATCAATGACCTGGATATTCTTGAAAAGCGTAAGGTTGCTGTGATCGGGAACCGGGTGAAAGAAGAACTTTTCAACAAAGGAGAAGATCCCATCGGGAAATATATACGCATCCGTGGTGTTTACTTTCAGGTGGTGGGTGTTTATGAACCCAAGAACAAAAACATCAGCTTTGGTGAAGACAAGGAAAAAACCATCTTTTTGCCTTTCAGTTCATTGCAGATTGCCTATAACATGGGTGACGACGTGCATTTTGTTGCGGTTACCGCCAAAGAAAATATTGAAGTTTCGGTAGTTGAAAAGAAGGTACTGGCACTGCTGGCAGCAAGGAATAAAGTGGCTCCTGAAGATGAACAGGCATTCGGACATTTTAACCTGGCAGAAGAGTTCAAACAGATGAATGGCCTTTTTACCGGTATCAATATGCTGATCTGGATTGTGGGAATCGGCACGCTTTTCGCCGGTGTCATTGGTGTGAGCAACATCATGCTGATTGTGGTTAAAGAGCGTACCAAGGAAATAGGTGTTCAAAGGTCAATTGGGGCCACACCCTGGAAAATAATCGGGCAGATTCTGATGGAATCGGTCACGCTAACGGCCATCTCAGGTATGATTGGGCTGGTATTGGGCGTTGGCATTCTGGAACTGATCAATTATCAGATGGTCAGTTCGGGCGCCGAAGCTGAAATGTTCAAGAACCCGGGCGTGAATTTCGATATAGCGGTTACGTCATTAACTGTGCTTGTAGGAGCCGGACTTTTTGCCGGGTTCATACCGGCCAGAAAGGCCGTGAGTATTAAACCTGTTGAAGCTTTAAGAGCTGAATAAACTGTAAAAATTTAAAATGCATCATATCCATGAAAAAGATTCTTAAAATTTCTTTGTTGGTCATCGTAGTCGGGGCAATAATTGGAACCATGTTCTTTTTGTACCAGAAATCGAAGAAAAAACCGGTTGTTTTTGAAGTGAAGTCGCCGTTTATTTCCAACGTGATTAAAAAGACAGTGGCAACAGGTTCGGTAGTTCCTCGCAAGGAAATAGATATCAAACCGCAGGTGTCCGGCATAGTTGAAGAATTGTTTATTGAGGCAGGAAACCAAGTGAAAAAAGGCGACCTGATTGCCCGGGTTAAAATTATTCCGAACATGGTTGAATTGAATAATGCAGAGTCCAGGTATAATAAGGCAAAGATAAATTTCGAAGATTCGAAGCTGGTTTACGACCGGCAGAAGAAAGTTTATGAACAGGGTGTAATTGCTGAGGCTGAATTTCAGCAATACAGGCTGAGCTATATGAATGCCATGGAAGAAATGGAAACTGCCGAATCGAACCTGCAGCTGATTAAAGAAGGTGTTTCGAAAAAATCAGGTCAGGCCACCAACACGCTAATCAGATCCACTATTGAAGGAATGGTGCTCGACGTTCCGGTTGAAGTTGGCAATTCGGTTATTGAATCCAATACCTTTAATGAAGGAACCACTATTGCCAGCGTGGCTGACATGGGTGAAATGATTTTTGAGGGTAAGGTAGATGAAACAGAAGTAGGTAAACTAAAATTGGGCATGCCTTTGATTTTGTCCATTGGGGCTATTGAAGATGAGAAGTTTGATGCCGAACTTGAATACATTTCCCCAAAAGGCAAAGAGGAAAATGGCGCGATACAATTTGAAATCAAGGCTGACGTAAAAATAAGTAAAAATTCCTTCATCAGGGCTGGTTACAGTGCCAATGCAGATATTGTACTCGACCGGAAAGACAGCGTGATGGTGATACCGGAAAGTCTGATCAAATTCGAAAAGGAAGGAGACTCTGCCTACGTTGAAATAGAAAAACAATCACAGATCTTTGAGAAGAGGTTCATAAAAACCGGATTATCTGACGGAGTGAATATTGAAATTAAGGAAGGTTTGGGAATTAATGATAAAATAAAAGGCGAAAAAAAGGAAGAAGTAGAGAAGGCTAAAGAGGCTGAAAATCAAGGGTCATAAACGCAAATAATAGATAGTCAGTAAGTTCCATTAGTGTTGAATTTTAGGTTTATTTTAGGTTAGTGTCCCCTGCAGCTGGTTACTGCAGGGGTTTTTTTTGGTTCGTGCAACTGGAGAGAATCACCTGAGGCGCGACTTGCAATAATCATATAATCAGATAATTAAATCTTAGTCAACATAGTGACTGAGCAGCGAAAATGGGCACAATAAAAAGAAGTAAAATTGTTGATAAAGTTGTTAATAAGTATTATATTAGCTTAGTTTAAATGATCAAACTACTTGTTTGATTTTTTGAATTGGGTAATTAAGTGCAATACTACTAACTAAATAAAAGTGCCATGCTTGACGTAAAGTACAACATTAAAAGTCTGATCTCAAGCATTTACGAATGCCAGAAGAAAATTATCATCAACCGCCGGTTCATTCGGGAACTCGAATCAGAGGGGCATGATACCTCTAAGCTTAAGTATGAGATCACTGATCTGGAAAGAAGAATTGGTGATTTTCAGAAAGAGTTAAGGAAAAGGTATCAGTTCACCTATTAATCCGTATCAGTTTTCTCTGCATAAACAA
>CAYTNC010000011.1:0-35191 GCA_964438935.1 uncultured Bacteroidales bacterium | reverse complement strand
GCAGGGGAATTGGCTTTGAAACCGCCCGGTACTTTGCACGGCTTGATAATACTGAGATATTTGCCCTTTCGCGCAACCAGGCCGGCCTGGGCCAGCTGGCTTCGGAATGTGCCGGTTTGAATAAGTCATCGCAGGTGCATCCGTTGGTGTTTGATCTCGACCTTATTACCCGCGAACCCGATTCATTGATAAAAAGACTGCCTTCCAATTTGAAACATGTTGACATCCTGATTAATAATGCAGGCGCACTGATCAATAAACCGTTTCTTGAAACAAACCTGGATGAGATTCAAAGGCTGTTTAATGTGAATTGCTTTGCCCCGGCATTGCTGATCAAGCATTTGATGCCTTATCTAGGTGGAAAATCGGTGTCACATGTAGTTAACATCAGCAGCATGGGCGGATTTCAGGGTAGTATGAAATTTCCGGGGCTCGCATATTACAGTGCCAGCAAGGCTGCACTTGCCTGCCTGACCGAATGTTTAAGTGAAGAGTTCAAAGATTCAAAGATGATTTTCAATTGCCTGGCTCTAGGATCGGTACAAACTGAAATGCTTGAAGAGGCTTTTCCAGGCTACAAAGCCCCATTACAGCCTTCGGAAATGGCGGAATTCATAGGCCATTTTGCACTTACGGCACACAAACAAATGAGGGGGAAGATTATTCCGGTTTCATTGAGTAACCCTTAGGAATAGAGCCAAGAGCCAAGAGCCAAGAGCCAAGAGCCAAGACTAGACTTAAAAGACAGGGATCGAAATAATTTTTGTCTTTGATCTTAGATCTTAGATCAACAGGCTATTCATAACTCTTCATCAGTTCATCCTTTTCATCATCGCGGCAATTCCAGCAGGGAAGTTTCACATTTACCATTGAGGTTTCGTCGTATTCCCGGGGTTTGATTTCTCCCTTAAGCACCATCAAACCATTCATGGCCAGCGCATGCATTTCATCCTCGCCGGGGTAAATGACCACTGGAGCCATAAAAGCAACCATTTTTTTAATGAATTCCACCACCATGGGGTTATGGGAAATGCCCCCGGTGAGAATGATGGCATCCACTTCGCCGTGTAACACAGCACACATGGCTGCTATTTCCTTGCCAATCTGGTACGACATGGCATCCTGGATCAATCGGGCTTTGTCGTCGCCATCCTGGGCCATTAATTCAACCTCGTAGGCGCTGTTGGTGTTCATGTAAGCCACATAGCCTCCGCCACCGGTGATCATGCGTTTGATTTCGTCAAGGGTGTATTCTCCGCTAAAGCAAAGTTTTGCAAGAGGTCCTGAAGGGAGTGTTCCGGAACGTTCCGGTGAAAACGGACCTTCACCATCAAGAGCCTGGTTTACATCAATAACCTTGCCCTTACGATGTGCGCCCACCGAAACGCCACCACCCAGGTGGGCAATCACCAGATTCAAATCTTCGTATTTTCTGTTCATCAGGCGGGCATAAGCACGGGCAGTAGCCTTCTGATTCAGGGCATGAAAAATAGAATACCTGTGAAACACCGGATGACCGGCAATGCGTGCCACATCCTGCAATTCGTCTACAACCACCGGATCGGCAATAAATGCCTTGCAGTTCGGTAGTGTCTGGGCAATGGAATAGGCAATGAGTCCGCCCAGATTACTGGCATGTTCGCCCATTACCCCTTCAAGCAAATCGTGCCTCAGCCTGTCGTTGATGTGATAAACCCCCGATTCAATCGGATGCACCAAGCCGCCACGGCCAACAATAACCTCAATGATTTCAATATTGATATGGGAAGCTTCTAATTCCTTGAGGATGATTTCTTTCCGGAATTCATACTGGTCGCTGATTCTTTGATAATTCGACAATTCCTGAGGATCATGCAGGATACTTTTCAGAAATATTGGTTTGGCATTGTGGTAAACCGCAATTTTTGTGGAGGTGGATCCCGGGTTAATGGCAAGTATTTTGTGATTCATGACCTGAGGGTTAACATGGTAATTCCGAATATTTATGACACAGCAACGGCAAGAGCAATGGAAAAGAACTTGCTTACATCCTGATCTGCCCGTGAAGTCAGTACCACAGGTGCTCCGGCACCTGCAACAATAGCAGCACAAACAGCACCGCCCAGGAAATTAAGCGATTTATAGAGCACATTGCCGGTATTTAGATCGGGTGCAACCAGCACATCTGCATTGCCGGCAACTGCGGATACCAATCCTTTGTGCCGGGCAGCTTCTGATGACACGGCGTTATCCAGTGCCAGGGGCCCATCAATCTCGCATCCTTCTATTTGCCCTCGTTTTTGCATTTGCGCGAGCATGGCCGCGTGAACAGTAGCCTCCATTTTTGGGTTGACTGTTTCCAGCGGTGCCAAAATGGCAACCAACGGATTGTTAATACCAATGCGGTGAAGCGTGTTCACGGCATTTCTTACAATGGCAACTTTTTCTTCAAAATCGGGGTTGATGTTCAAAGCCGCATCAGTAATACACAGTATTTTGTGATAATACGGCGATTCAAAAAAAGCCAGGTGACTCAGCAAACCACCTTTAAGCAGTCCGTTCTCCTTATCCAAAATGGCTCTGACCAACTGGCCGGTGGGTACATTTCCCTTCATCAGCATATCAGCCTGCCCGTCTTTCACCATCTTAACCGCCCTGGCACAGGCCAGACTTTTATCGCGCTCCTGAACCACTTCAAAACCGGATGTATCAACTCCTGCCTTTGCTGAGGAAGCAATGATTTCATCTTTGTCGCCAACCAGGAGGGGTGTTATCAGCCCCTTGTCAGCCGCGTTGCACACCGCTTTAAGAACATCCTCATCCTGTGCCACTGCAACAGCAAGCTTCCGTTTGCCCTTTTTCAGAGCAGCATCCACAATATTGTTGAGTGATTGAATTGACATGGAGTAGGGATTATTTTTTTAGCTGCGAAACAATCTTTTCGGTATCTTCAGCAATAACAAGTTCTTCGTTGGTGGGTACAACCATAACCTTTACCCTGGAATTTTCGGTGCCAATGACGGCTTCTTTTGACCGCAGACCGTTGTTTTTCTTTGGATCCAGTTCGATACCGAGAAATTCCATATCCTTACAAATGTCTTCCCTTGATTCAGGTCCGTTTTCACCAATTCCGCCGGCAAATACCACAATATCAACACCTCCCATGGCAGCTGCATAGGCGCCCAGGTATTTTTTTACACGGTAATGGTACATGTCCAAGCCTAAAATTGCCCGTTCATTCTTGTCTTTCATAGCAGCATCTTCAATTTCACGCATATCAGACGAAATGCCTGTTATTCCAAGCATTCCGCTTTGCTTATTCACCAGGGTTCCAATCTGCGATATGCCGATTTCTTCTTTATCCATGATGTAGGTAAGTACCCCGATATCGAGGTCGCCGGCACGCGTTCCCATAATCAATCCTTCAACCGGAGTAAAACCCATGGATGTATCAATGGATTTACCGTATTTAACTGCAGCCATGGAAGCTCCATTACCCAAATGAACCGTGATGATTCGTTGTTTTTTGATATCCACATTTAAAATCTCGCAGGCACGTTTACTGATATAATAATGACTGGTGCCATGGTAACCGTATTTCCGGATACCGTACTTTTTGTAAAGAGAGTAGGGGATTGCATACATGAATGCTTTTTGAGGAAGCGTTTGATGAAAAGCTGTATCGAAAACACCAACCTGTGGCTTTCCTGGCATGAGCATTTTTATAGCATATACACCTTTCAGGTTAGCCGGGTTGTGCAAGGGCGCCAGATCAATGTATTTCTCCACAGCAGCCTGCACTTCATCGGTGATCAGAACGCTTGAGTTGAATTTTTCGCCACCGTTAACAACACGGTGACCAACTGCATCAATTTCATCGAGGTTTTTTATGCATCCATGCTTTTTACTTGTAATAATTCCAAGGATGTATTCAATACCAATCTGATGATCGAGGATTTCGCCATCAAACCGAACTTTTTCACCGTTACTTTTTTCCAGTTTGATGAACGAACCCTTCATACCCACTTTCTCGGCAACGCCCTTCGTCAGGATTTCCTTCTTATCCATATTGAACAGCTGGAACTTGATGGACGAGCTGCCACAATTTAAAACCAATATCTTCATGTTGATAAAATATTATCTGTATTACTATTATAGTTTATAGGTCAATTACTCAGTTTACTTTCTTTCCTGCTTCGTCATACGTATAGAAGCCCACACTCGTGGAACGGCCATACTGGTGTGCCCGCACATGTCTTTTCAGAACAGGTGAAGCCTTATATTTAATACCTCCGAATTCTCCGTACAGGTTATCCATCCATCTCTCAACCTTATCAAGTCCAACTTTATCGGCAAGTTCGAAGGGGCCCAGTGTGAGTCCAAGGCCGTTTCTCATCGTATTATCTATATCGGCTACAGAACCAACACCTTCCATAAGCAGTTCACAGGCCTCATTTACCAGGTTAACAAACATCCTGATGCTGATCATGCCGGGAGATTCCTGAACGTTAACCATTTCTTTCCCGATCATGTTGATGAACTTGCATACTTTGTCAAATGTTTCATCGGAGGTATAGAGACTGCTGACCACCTCAACCATTTTTGATCCGGGAACATTGGAAAGGAAATGAAGGCTCACACATCTGTCCTTGTATTCCAAATCGGATGCCAATTCCGTTATGGTAATAGTAGTGGAATTAGTGGCAATAATGGTTTCGCGCGACACGTATTTTTCAATATTCTTAAAAACCTCTTTACGGCAAGTGATGCGCTGGTCGCGACTTTTTGAGCGAATGGCCTCAATAACCAGGTCGCAACTCCGGAGGTGTTCATAACCTACATAACCACTGATTCGGGCCATGATGGACCTTTTTTCTCCTGGTGTCATTCCCCAGCGGTTGATCATGTTATCGAGTTCCTGTTCAATATTGGTTATGGCGGCATGCACCCGCTCCTCCGACAGCTCGATGAAAATAACTTCCAGCTCTTTTTGGCTGATCAGCAGGGCAATATTTTGCCCAACCGATCCGCAACCTACCAGTCCAACTTTCGAAAACAGCGTACGTGACGCTGATTTCTGACTTAACCCGTAATTCTCAATTGATTCAACAATAACTTCAGCCATATTTAACTTTTGCTTTATAGTGAATAAATTATTTCATATCAATAGCCTGGTTTGCAGTAATTGCAATCAGGTCAACAATATCGTTAACCGAACAACCTCTTGAAAGGTCGTTAATCGGAGCCGCCATTCCCTGCAGCACGGGCCCTATAGCTTCAGCATGACCAAGCCTTTGAACCAGCTTGTAGGCAATATTTCCGCATTCGAGATTGGGGAATATCAGTACGTTGGCTTTGCCTGCGATGGGACTTCCCGGAGCTTTTTTCAAACCAATTGATTCCACAATGGCTGCATCAGCCTGCAATTCGCCGTCGATTTTTAAAGACGGGTTCATTTCCCGGGCGATTTTTGTGGCACTGACTACTTTATCAACCAGCTCGTGGCAGGCACTTCCCTTGGTTGAAAAGCTCAGCATAGCAATCCGGGGTTCAATTTTAGCAATTGCACGGGTAGTTTTGGCAGTTGCAACAGCAATTTCGGCCAGTTCCTTATCGGTGGGATTGGGATGCACGGCACAGTCAGCAAAAACCATCAACCCGTTATCGCCATATTGTTTGTCTTTTAAAAACATCAGGAAAGCACCTGAAACAACACTGATGCCGGGAAGCGTTTTCACATACTGAAAGGCGGGCCTCAGCACGTCTCCGGTGGCATTATCGGCACCAGCAACCTCGCCATCAGCATCACCGTATTTAATCATTACCGAAGCAAAATAGAGCGGATTCTTGAGGAGCTTCAATGCTTCATCCTTGGTGAGGCCTTTAGACTTACGCAATTCAACCATCATATTGGCATAGGCCTCTAGTTTTTCATAATGATCAGGGTCAACCAAGGTGGCCTTATCAATATTTCTGAGTTCCAGCTTTTTTGCATGGGCACCAATTGCATCCTTTGATCCAATAAGAATGATGTCAGCGGTACCATCACCCAGTGCAAAATCAGCCGCTTTTAAAGTACGCTCTTCATAACTTTCAGGCAGCACAATACGCTGCTTGTTCTTCCGCGCATTTTCTTTGATTAGTTCGATCAGATTCATTGTAAACCAAATATTTAATGGAGATTTATATATATAAAATTAGTTAAAAATTTACCTTTTTGCAAAGGAACTATATTTTATGGCATCATAGAGAATACGGGTACAAATTATCTCTATTTTTTTTTGTAGGCAGTGATAAATGTCAATAAGTTGATTTTTGTTACAGTGCACATTGTTCATGATAATCATTAGTTTTGCAGGGTTAATATTTCAAACAGTATTGAATGGTTATGAAAACTAAGAATGACAGCAGGCAACTGGAACTCCTGAAGCAGGAAATGCACGGTGATTTGTTTACAGATATGACAAACCGGATGCTTTATGCTACCGATGCCTCTGCATACCGGGAAGTTCCCACGGCTGTTGCCAGGCCTGCTGATGAAGAAGACATTCTGAAATTAATACGATACGCCGCAGAAAACAACACCACATTGATTCCAAGAACTGCGGGTACATCATTGGCAGGGCAGGTAGTGGGAAACGGCATTGTTGTAGATGTTTCCAAATACTTTACCCGGATCATCGACATCAATGAAAAGGAAAACTATGTGCGCTTGCAGCCGGGAGTTGTTTTGGATGAGTTGAACCTGCAACTGGCAAAAAAGGGGCTGTTCTTCGGACCTGAAACATCCACTTCAAACCGTTGTATGATTGGTGGTATGGTAGGGAACAATGCCTGCGGAGCACATTCACTCATTTATGGCAGTACACGCGATCACCTGCTTTCAGTTAAAGCCATTCTGAGTAATGGTGAACAGGTTGTTTTTGAATCACTGGATGACGCTGGTTTTATGGCCAAACTTGAGGGTGATGGCCTTGAAAACAACATATACAGGAACATACATGATATACTGACTTCTCAATCCAACAGGGAAGAGATCATCAGGGAATTTCCAGATCCCGAGGTAAAGCGAAGAAATACAGGTTACGCGCTTGATATGCTGTTGCAGTGTCGTCCGTTTACCCCCAATGGCATGCCATTTAATTTTTCTAAGCTTATTGCGGGTTCTGAGGGTACGCTTGCTTTCATTACCGAAATCAAATTGAATGTAGTTCCCTTGCCACCCAAGGCAAAAGGGCTCATCTGCGTTCATTTCAACACACTTGAAGAGGCCCTGCTTGCAAACCTCATCTGTTTGAAACACAATCCGGGTGCTGTGGAACTAATGGACAATACCATTCTGGAATGTACGAAATCTAATATTTCCCAGCGTAAAAACAGGTTCTTTGTTCAGGGTGATCCGGGAGCTATACTAATTGTAGAGTTTGCCAGACCCTCACTGGATGAGATCAATGAGATTAAAGAAAACCTTGAAAAAGACCTGAGAAAAGCCGGTTTGGGCTATCATTTTCCGCTGGTTACAGGTGCAGATATCAATAAAGTATGGGCCCTTCGCAAGTCGGGGTTGGGAGTTCTTTCCAACATACCAGGTGATGCCAAGCCGGTATCGCTGGTTGAGGATACTGCCGTTCGGCCAGATGCTCTTCCCGGTTATATCAGCGATATCAAAGTGTTGATGGCCAAATACGGATTGAGTTGCGTTTTCCATGCCCATGTGGCAACAGGCGAATTGCACATGCGGCCGGTGATCAACCTGAAGGATACTGAAGGTGTTGTGCTTTTTAGGAAGGTAGCTACTGAGGTTGCGCAGCTGGTTAAGAAATACAGAGGATCTTTAAGCGGTGAACATGGCGATGGAAGACTGAGAGGAGAGTTCATCCCCATCATAGTAGGCAAGGCCAATTATGAACTAATGCGCCTGGTGAAGAATACATGGGATCCGCAGGGCGTTTTTAATAAGGGGAAGATCACCGATACGCCTAAAATGGACACCTTCCTGCGCACACAATGGAAAGAAGGTGAAAGAACGCTTCAGACTGTGTTTGACTATTCCTCAACTCAGGGATTTTTGAGGCATATTGAACAGTGTAACGGTTCAGGAGATTGCCGCAAATCGGTTCTGATGGGCGGAACCATGTGTCCTACCTTCATGGCTACCCGTGATGAAAACATGGCCACGCGTGCCCGGGCAAATGCATTGCGCGAATACATGCTCAATGCGTCCAACGGAAAATCAATGTCAATTGAGGCAGTTTATGACATGCTGGATCTCTGTCTGGCATGCAAGGGGTGCAAATCGGAATGTCCCTCAAACGTAGACATGGCCAAACTGAAATCCGAGTTTTTACAACATTATTACGACAAGAAGGGTGTTTCGTTGCTTGCCTGGATGGTGGCTCACATTGCACGAATTCACAAAATAAACTCACATTTCCCCTGGCTTTATAATACGCTGATGAAAAACCGGCTGATGGCCTCGTTGGTAAAAAATACGTTGGGATTTGCCAGCCAACGGACACTGCCGCTTTTGTCAGCCAACAGCTTTGAAAAATGGCTGATGCAGCATAATTATATGTCTGCTGCCGCCTTGGGTGAAAACCCCGATCGGCCTGTTGTTCAGTTGTTCCTGGATGAATTCACCAATTACCTGGATGCCGAAATTGGAATAGCTGCAGTGAAACTGCTGACCAGGCTCGGATACCAGGTCAGAATCAATCACTCAATGGAAAGTGCCCGAACTTTCATATCCAAAGGGTTACTGCGTAAAGCCAGGAAAGTGGCCAATTATAATGTAAAGCTTTTCAGCAAATTGGTTGATCAGCAGCATATTCTGGTAGGTATTGAACCATCAGCCATATTGGCCTTCAGGGATGAATACCCTGAACTGGTAAGCAGTGTGCTAAAACAGGATGCCTTGCACATTGCAAAGCATTGCATGACTATCGACGAATTCATTGCAGCTGAGTATGAGGCTGGCCGTATTGACAGAAAACTGTTCACCGGTGAAAAAGCAATGATCAAGATGCATGGTCATTGCCAGCAAAAAGCTGTTGCGTCAACTGCCTCCATAAAAACCATGTTGACCATACCCGAAAATTTCACGGTTGAGGAAATCAAATCGGGATGTTGCGGCATGGCCGGTGTTTATGGTTATGAAAAGAAACATTACGAATTGTCGATGAAAATAGGCGAATTGGTTCTTTTTCCGGCTGTCAGAGATTCAGAAGCTGGTACCATTATTTGCGCTTCTGGCAATAGTTGCCGGCAACAGATCCTCGACGGTACCGGTGTGGTTGCCCTGCATCCGGCAGAAATACTCTATAATGCACTGGTTAAGTGACCAGTACTGATCATTAATTCACACTTCAATCATTTTGTGTTTGATGGCATAAATGACCAAACTGGCGGCATTGCTCGTGTCGGTTTTTGTGAGCAGGCTTGCCCTGTGGTGATCAACCGTACGTTTGCTGATAAATAGTTTATCAGCTATCTCCTGGTTTGAAAGTCCCTTGCATATCAGTTGTAACACCTCAAGCTCACGATCAGAAAGCACTACCGGTGTATCAACCTGCACAGTTTTGGTTTTAAACCGGTCAACAAGCCTGTAAAGTATTTCTTCAGTGAAATAGTTATTTCCCTGGGCCACGGTAAGAATGGCTTTTTTCACTTCTGAAAATTCAGAGTTCTTGAGTAGGAAACCACATATACCAGCATCCACCATTTTTTGGAAGTACTCCTCATCACCATACATGGACAGTGCCATAATCTTCAGATCGGGATTCATTTCCAGTGCCCTGGAAGTTGCTTCTATACCGTTTACTTTGGGCATCTCAATATCCATCAGAACCAGGTCGGGATTGCATGTTTTGATCATACTAAGAAATACCTCACCATCTGAGGCTTCCCATACTTCGCCAACCTCTTCCAGGTTTGAAAGAAGAAATTTCAAGCCTTCCCTGAAGAGTTTGTGATCATCAACAATAAGAATGTTAAGCTTTCCCATGAGGTGCTATTTTAGGTTTTGCGGTCAGCATAATACTGGTCATCATTCCTTTAGGCAGTATTCTTTTCAGGCTGATTTCTCCATCAAGCGCTTTTAAACGGGAATGCATGTTGGATATGCCCATACCTTCCATATTGCCCGGATCATTAGCGTCAAAACCGATTCCGTCGTCAAAATACTGGAGAATCAGCTTGTTTTCATTGAAATGAATCAGCAGTGAAATGTTGCATGCTGATGCATGTTTAACTGTATTCTGAAAAAGTTCACAAACAATACGATAGAGATTGGTCTCAACCTGGTTCTCAAATCTCATGCTTTCAATATTATGGCTAAAGGAAACTTCAATTTTGCCGAGCCGGTTGATGTTTTCAATAAAGGAATTCACGGCACTGGCCAGTCCAAAACTTTCGAGTATATGCGGACTCAGGCTGTTGGAAGTGTATTTGAGCGAATTGATGGATTCATTGATCAGGTTGCTGATGTTTTCAATAACAGTGAGGTTGAACCCGGCAATCTGGGTTTTATCAATCGCAGAAACCGACATTTTGATATTTGATAAAAGCGGGCCGATACCGTCATGGAGGTCTTTTGCAAATTGCCTTCTCTCTTTTTCCTCGGTACGCATGATGGCATGCAACACCTTGTTTTCCGATTCTTTTCTGTAATCGTCAATTCTTTTTAGGAATTTGAACAAGCGTCTGATAAAAATTACACCGGCAAGAAGCAAAACAGCAATAACAATTTTAAGCAACCTGTCGATCAGGTATATTTCCGATTGTATTTCCTTATAATAAATGGGCACAAGGTCCAGGATGTTCCTTATGGCAATCAGCAGAAAGGCAAGCGAAATCAGAATCCAGCTGATGTTGAACTTGGTCTGACGGGTTAGGCTCAGCGCATAGAATGCAGCCAGGAATTGAAATACTATGGAAATGATTAAAGCTGTTTTCATCAAGGTCACCCTGAAAGTGATGACTGCAAAAGTAGTTAATTTTATCGGGGTAAAAAGCGGTGGCAATTTAAAGAAACCAGTTTGCGGTTATTCCGGCCCCGCTAAAGATCGTTGAAATAATAGCTTGCAATTTGTCAGCAAATCACTTAAATTTGAATTTACTCAGTAATACATGAACCATGCCTGAAGACAAATCTTATACCATTCAATTTAATCACGGTACTCAATATCTTACCGCGATTGTATCTGGTGAAAAAGATTCGTTGGATGTATCGTTATTGTTCTGGAAAGAGATTTTTGATGAATGTGAGGCCAGAAATTATAAGCGGGTATTAGTATCCGAGAACTTCAGAAACGATATTTCTGCTATTGACATGTATATTCTTGGCGAGAAGTTATGTGAAATGGCACCCAAAGATATTTGTGTAGCTTTTGTTGACGATCAGTTGCAGCAACTTGAAATGAACCGGTTTACCGAAACTGTTGTTTATAACAGGGGAGGCAAGGGCAAGGCTTTTGCCAATAAGGAAGAGGCTGAGAAATGGCTCCTTGAACAGGAATGAAAGCACACCCCAAAAAACCACAATCCTGATTTTTTTTAAAACACTTGCTTTCAATAAGTTCATTTGCTGAATCTTTGAATGGCACAAATATTGATACCATAAAGGAAGGGTAGTTAAACTTTTCGGGTGAAATGACGTATATACTATCCAATACCAGAAAAATACATATAATTGTCAGATTATCCATTATTTATAAATAAACTTAAGCAGTCAAAAACATGAAGTATCAGATTCTAAAATCGGGTTTAAGCTTTATATTGTGTACAGCAATTTTTGGGTCTGTTATTGCATATGCCCAGGAACAAAGCACTTCAAGAATGTTTACAGCAGAATTGAATGTGAAGTTTGATGGCATGGAAATTAAAAAACTGGAAAGAGCTGCAAAAATGCTGAGTGATGCGGAAGCCATGCTTCAGAGCGCTACCAGTCAGTATGACGCACTTACCATATTGCAAAAGAAAGAGCGTATTTCATCAGAATATAATGCAGCCATGAAGCTGTTGCTGGAAAGCAGTAAAACCACCAAGGAAGCCAACAGCATAGTGTTTTATGTATTCAAATTAAAGAATGAAAGCTTTTGGAGCAAGATGAACCGCACCAACCACCGGGCTGCCGGAATGGAGAAAGCTAGGTACTACCAGGGTACGGCGCTGAAAAGTTACAATCGTTCGCTCATCCGAAGGCAACAGGTTGAGGATGCCGATAGGTTTGATTACGCGCTTGCCATTATGAAGGATGCCATAGGTTATGAAAAGCTGGCTGTGCGCGATCAGGGAAGGTCGCTGCAAATATGTACCGATTACCCCGTAGAATATAACTACGGATGGGAAGACGACCTTTCACTTGAGGAAGTGGTTAAAATATTGAAAGATCCGAATGTTCACGAGCCTCCCAAAGATATATTTGCCACGGTTGACAAGGAGGCTGTTGTGGATTCCTCCCTGCTTAAAGAAGTCATCTTCAAGGTTCAGATTGCTGCGCATACCATGCCATTAAGCGAGGAATACCTGAATCTGATATACAAAGACAAAATCCCCATTGACATGATTTACGAAGAAAATTGGTATAAATACTCAATCGGGCGATACAAAACTTTTGAAGAAGCTGAGGCCACTCTGATAGAAACCAATATTAAGAAAGCTTTTGTAGTAGCTTATTCCGAAGGTAAGAAGATGAGTACCCAGGATGCCATTAAATTATTTGAAAAAAGAAAGGCGGCAAAAGAATAAGCTGCACATTGGTAGCTATTGCTCTTCCAACTGCTGGTGTTTGGTAGAAAGCATACCGCATGCAGCAAGAATGTCGATTCCGCGGGAAGCTCTGATGGTAGTGAGCAATCCCTTTTCATTGAGTCTTTGTTTGAACCACTGAATGGTATCTTCATCGGAGCTTTCGTAAGGCACTCCGGGAACAGGGTGAAACCGGATCAGGTTGATTCTGCACCGAAGTCCGTTCAGCAGTCTGGTAAGACCGTTTACATGCCGTGCAGTGTCATTGAAGTCTTTGAACATTATATATTCAAAGGAAATCCTGCGTTGTCTTTCAATACTGCTCTTTCTGAGTACGTCAACAACCCGTTTGATGGGAAAAGCCTTTTCAGCACGCATTAATTGCAGTCGTTCATCTTCAAAAGGGGTGTGTAAGCTTACAGCTAAATGACAACGGCTCTTGCCGATAATTTGCTCCATTCCGGGTATTACACCAATTGTGGAAACCGTAATACGCGAAGGACTGATGCCAAAGCCATATGATGAAGTCATGATCTCCAAACTCTTCAACAAATTCCCTGTATTGGCAAGCGGTTCGCCCATGCCCATAAACACATAGTTGGTCAGGCTGTCTCTTTCCGGAAGCGACATGATTTGGTTCAGAATTTCTCCGGCTGACAAATTACTATGTAAACCCTGCTTGCCGGTCATGCAAAAAACACAACCCATTTGACAACCCACTTGGGTTGACATGCAAAGTGTTGATCGATCATTTTCAGGAATATATACAGCCTCAACAAACCGTTCGCTCTTAACCCGGAACAGGTATTTCCTGGTGCCGTCGGAGGAAACCTGTACTTTTTCGGGTGCTGTCAAACCAATGGTGTAAGAATCCTTCAGCTTATCTCTGGCCACTTTTGAAAGATTGGTCATTTCATCCAAAGAGGTTATTTTTTTTGCATAAAGCCATTCCGCAATTTGTTTCGACGTGTACCCCGGCAACTCACATGCGCTCACCAGTGCCACAATTTCATCCAGGGTACTGCCAATCAAAACCTCTTTTTCGGGCATATAGAAAAAATGTTACTTTATTATCATTCTGGAAATAAACAGCCGGTTGCCAGTGTTGATTTTAATAAGATACATTCCCTGTTCCAGGAAGGAAACGTCGAAGCGGATTTCACCATTTACAACAACTTTGCTTCCTGAGTAAATTTGTTGACCTGAGATACCGTATACAAAAATTTCCACATGAGAACCTGAAAGCTCCTTACCTTTAATAATCACATGTTCTGTGGCCGGCTGGGGATAAATCTCCAGGTTTTCGGATTCGGTTTTCAAGATGCCGGTTGAAATATCAATAATATTCATATAGAAATTACCAACAGATCCGCATGCACTTCCGTCTACCTGGATCCAGTATGTTTTTCCTGCTGTAACCGGCTGCGATTTGATCAGCGGCCTGTAATCAGAATCGGAACGGTCGTCATTGGCAGCCATCAGGGTATAGTTGTTGTTATACAATGCTTCAGCTGATTCGGCATCATACAGTGCTAATTGATTGTCGTATCCGGATGATGAAATGCTGATTTTCCCCGTTATTTCAGGAACAAATGTAAACCACACACTGTTTTGTAAAATTCCGGTTCCATTCATGCATTCATCGCACCACGATAACTGTGAGGTACAGGAAGTGAAAGGAGGAACAGGCTCTCCTTCTTCAGTGGTGGCACAAATATTTGTATAAGTATCGCTCTTACCTAAATTCAACAATATGGCATTGCTGATATCATCATTTGAAGGTTCCAGTACCAGCATCTCAAACTCACCTGTGCCATTGCAGGTAGCTTTGGTGCCGGAAACCGAAATGTTAATATAGTAATTGGTATCTGCTTTAAAACCGTGTTTTCGTGATACATAAACAGTATCTCCTGTGTTATGGCTTAATACCAGCATGTCCTCAAGGTCTGATTGCAGTTTCCAATTGTATGCATCCCCGCCGTTTGCAACCAGCATGATCGAGTCAAAATCACAGTCGCATATTTCTTCAGGTGCCCGCGAATTGATGCTAACGGTAATTTCGTTGCCTGCTTTAATTGTTTTTGATTTTGTTGATTTGAGCATTCCACCAACTGAAAGGTTCAGGTCAACAGTATAATATGCGTTTTCATTAAAGTGAACAACCGGAGCTGCGGAAGTGTCAGTAGTACCTTCAACAAAAGAGTAAGTTGTGGGAGTAATGTTCCACTTTCTGTCATATGGTTTAAATGCAGAATAATCCTTGAACTTCACCGGCGTATTGATACAAACCAGGTCAGCTTCGGCAGTAAAGAATGCATCCGGAGGATTACCAACAGGGCTGTATCCAACCAATTCCATAACAGCAGTTGAATCGGGGTCAAGAAAACTGCGTAGTGAAGGATAACGATTGCTTTTACTATTATATGAATAACTCAGTTTGCCATAGAACTTATAATCGTCATCTCCACCGTGAAGTTGACCGACAATTTGGTTACGCCTGTTAAAAAGCGGAGAACCTGAAGATCCACCAATGGATTTTCCCAGATCGAAGGAAACCACCCAATGGCTGCCAATGGGAGATGCTGATTCGTCATCCCAGGTGATTTCAATAGGGCTTGAGAAGATGCTGTCATAATCAATTGAAATCTTTTTGGTTTGCCGGTATGGAACATGAACGCTGGTAACGTAAATGTCAGCTGAGTCGTAAACATTCCAGCCGGCATAATAGGGCTGGTATGAAACAGGTGGTTTATCCATCAGCTTAAGTAATGTAAAGTCTGAAGACTTACCGGTAGTGAGCAAGGTAGCTCCGCCGGTAAGCGTTTTATAGACGGCGGTATCCCCGTTGCAGCCTTTTATCTCGTAATTGTAATAAGTAATCAGACTGGCAGCTTCAGTAGTGGAGCTGATGCAATGATTTGCAGTTAGAAAATAGGGCGTTTCATCCTGCTTAACATTGTTGATAAGCGCACCGGAGCAGTATGATTGATAACCATCTGAACTGAAAACCATCCGGCATACGGCATGCTTGATCAGTTGGGCATCTTTACCAACCGGACAGTTGATATTGATGAATTCAGAAGCAGCGCTTTCCGTCTGAAAAGGATCTTCATAGCCCTGCCCCACGGAACCAATTACCAATTGGCCATCGTATTCCGGATTTTCAGGTTCAAAGTATTCAAGAATTACGTGATTGCCCCTGAAATCGGCAATAACAAACCGGGAATCATCACGCATGTTTTGCTTGGTAAAAGCACCTGCAATACGCGTCATCTCCTCGTTGTACAGGAATAATTGAGCACCTTCAGGAACTTTGAACCTGTCAAATGTAACCTGCAGTGAAAGCGCATTTTCGTTGCGGATCTCCAACCTCCATATTTTTCCTTTGCCGCTGATTACGTCAACTTTTGCAGCGGCTTTCAGGTCAATTATTGTATCCTTGTAAATTCCATAACGGCAGGGCTGGTTGTTATGAACCGCTTCGGTCCGGAGTTTTTCAATATCAAGGTTTTCCAAACGGACCTGAGGAAACGAGGTGGCGCTTTTCAAACTCATAAGCGATGTGGAATGAGGCATACCACCTTCGGAAATCTGAGCATTCAGATCAGCCATAAATAGCACACAGACTAGGCATAATAATACGATCCGCAACATGTTGTGAAAAATGAAATGGTGAACGTCTTCTATAATTTCTGGTAAAACCCCGATTATTTAACCCTGCAAAAATAGCAAATGCTTTCAACTATTAACGCCTTTGGTTGTTATTAATAGAAAGCTCCGAAAGGAGCAGTTGAAACCCAAATATTATGAAACAGCTTGTTTTTTTATTGATACTTCTTATTAAATTACTGACAGCGAACGGCCAGCAAACCACAAACAACAAAGAAATGGATAAAGTGATTAAAAGCGAAGCAGAATGGGGAAACAACCTGACTCCTGAACAGTACAACATATGTCGCTTAAAAGCCACAGAGCTGCCGGGAAGTGGAAAATACTACAATTTTTACCAGAAGGGGCATTACCAATGTGTGGCTTGTGGAAATCATTTGTTTGATTCCGATACAAAGTATGATTCGGGTAGCGGATGGCCCAGTTTTTATGATGCACACAGCAAAAAGAACATCCTGCTGCAACCTGATAAAAGCCATGGCATGGTACGAACTGAAGTAGTTTGCGCCCGATGCGGATCGCACCTGGGACATGTTTTTGATGATGGTCCCAAGCCAACGGGCCTTCGTTATTGTATCAATTCACTTGCTCTTGAATTTGTGGCAGATAACATAAAAGACAGGTAGGGTATATTCTTCGTCTGGTATTTTTTTTCTATATTGCCGGTTCAATAGCTGAACTATGAATTCAAGCATTACACGCGGTTTTGCAAGCGATAACAATGCCGGTATTCATCCCATATTGCTTGAGGCAATACAACAAGCCAATACGGGGCATGTTGTGGCATATGGTGATGACGTTTATACCCGGCATGCCGAAAAAGCTTTCAGAAAGTATTTCGGTGAAGATATAGAGGTTTATTTTGTGCTCACCGGTACGGGAGCCAATGTGTTAAGCCTGGCTTCACTTGCCAGATCGATAAATTCGGTGATTTGTGCAGCAACTTCACACATCAACGTAGACGAATGCGGTGCACCTGAAAAGTTTTGCAACTGCAAGCTGCTGGCTGTTGAAACACCCGACGGAAAACTTACGCCCGATTTGGCGAAAAAACACCTGCATGGTTTTGGATTTGAACATCATACACAACCCGGTGTAATCTCCATCAGCCAGTCGACAGAAATGGGTACGGTTTACGCACCCGGAGAAATTAAGTCTTTGTCGAACCTGGCAAAGGAATACGGACTATACCTGCATGCCGACGGGGCCCGAATTGCCAATGCGGCGGCATACCTTGACATTGGATTAAAAGAATTCACCGCTGAGGCCGGTGTGGATGTGCTATCTTTTGGCGGAACCAAAAACGGGATGATGTTTGGTGAGGCAGTTGTATTCTTCAATAGTGAACTTGCAAAGGATTTCAGGTACTACCGAAAGCAAAGCACCCAGCTTCTTTCCAAAATGCGTTTCATTGGAGCGCAGTTTGCTGCTTACCTCGAAAGTAATATCTGGTATGTAAATGCTCGGCATGCCAATAACATGGCACAAATGCTGTACGATCGTGTCAGGGATTTGCCCGGTGTGCAGGTTACCCAAAAAGTACAGTCGAATGCCGTGTTCGCAACCATCCCCGAAAGAATTATCAAACCATTGATGGAGCAGTACTATTTTTACATGTGGGATGAAAGCCGGAACGAAGTCAGGTGGATGACCTCGTTTGATACAACCGAAGAAGACATTGAGAATTTCACTTCTTTGCTGAAGCGCCTTTTAAACCAGAAGTAATTCTCAACTGTTAAAAATAAGTGAGCTGTCGCCATAGCTCAGAAACCTGAAACCATTTTCAAGTGCATAGGAATAGGTTTCCTTCCATGATTCACCAATGAATGCCGCAATTAGCAGCAACAGGGTGCTGCGGGGCTGATGAAAGTTGGTTATCAGCGTATCTGCAACCCTGAATCGGTATCCGGGCAAAATAATCAGGCTTGTGGAAACAACTAATTCCTCTGCTTGCTGCCTGTTGAACCATGCTGCAAATGCTTCAAATGATTCCTTTAGCGTATAAGAACCATCGAGCTGGTATGCTTCCCATTGATCAAGCTTCAGGTCAGCAGGATCCGGGTTGCCTGTTTTTATGATTTTAACTCCCAGC
This sequence comes from uncultured Bacteroidales bacterium, assembly GCA_964438935.1. Taxonomy (GTDB): domain Bacteria; phylum Bacteroidota; class Bacteroidia; order Bacteroidales; family UBA10428; genus UBA5072. The sequence continues at coordinate 16,704 of CAYTNC010000011.1, read as the reverse complement.
CAGTACAAACTTTCAAGTGTGCGCACTGTTGTGGTTCCAACACAGGTAACGCGCCCGGGAAGGTTTGAAAGAATGTTCAACAGGTTCGAATGAATCACAATGTCTTCGCTGTGCATCCGGTGCTCCGTAATTTTGTCTGTTTTAACGGGCTGAAAAGTGCCTGCACCCACATGCAACGTGATTTCATGGCAGGTGATTTCTTTTTGTCGCAACGTGTCGAAAACCCTGTCGGTAAAATGAAGTCCGGCTGTTGGTGCGGCAACTGACCCGTCAAACCTGGAATAGATGGTCTGGTACCTATACCTGTCAAGTTCTGTTGCCTCTCTTTTAATATAGGGCGGAAGGGGAGTTTTTCCGGCACAATCAATAATTTCAGCAAAAGTTACTCCAGGTTCATTCCAGGAAAACAGTACTTTTACGATATTCCCTTGTTGCGAAGCTTTTTGAGCACTAAGTAAGACCTTCTTTGTGCCTGTATTAACTTCCAGCTCTAACGGCTCATTACCAAAACGTTTCAGATTCCCGACCATGCATTCCCACGAGCATGATCCGGCAGATAACAGTGATTGTGTGTAGCCCGATGGTTGATCGGGTTTCAGACAAAAGATTTCTACCCTGGATCCGGTTTTTTTGGTGAAAATGAGCCGGGCAGGGATCACTTTTGAATTGTTGAAGAACAGGTTGGTGCCACCTGGCAACCAGGCAGCGATATTTTTGAAAACATCATGACTGAGTGCACCCTCACGGCTTCGTATCAGTAATTTAGAGTGGTCCCTTGTTTCCGCCGGAAACAAAGCAATTCGATCTTCGGGGAGTTCATAATCATACTGGTCGGGACGGATATCTTCAAATGGTTTCAATGGGGTCATATTTAGCCCGCAAAATTAACTATTTTTGCACTTCAAATTATAAGGCAACTATGAAGTTTAAAAAAGGTGACCGGGTTCGTTTTCTCAATGATGTGGGTGGCGGCAGTGTGATTCGTTATGATCAGCAGGGACAGGTATATGTACTTACCGAAGACGGATTTGAAATACCTGTAAATGAAAAAGAACTTGTGATTGCCGGAGGTTTTGCTGTTAACAGAGAGCAGGATGAGCACCGGCCCGTTACGCCCGAGCCTGTGAAATCCGAACAGCGTGAGCCCGAACAAAAAGAAAAAGCCATGGTTGTGGAATTGCCGTCAAACCTGCCTGCCGACACTCCGGTTCATTTTTTGCTGGGCATTGTGCCGGAAAAATCCGGCCCGGTTTTTGCCAGCAACCTGGAATGCTATCTGATCAATGATTCGGCGTACTGCTTGTATTACCAACTGGGAGAAAAATCATCGGGTGTGCTGCGCCATGTTTCATCGGGCATGATTGAAGCTGATACAAAATGTTATATTGCCTCTTATGACCATACCACGCTTAGTAAAATGAGCGATATGCATATTCAGGCACTTTTTCTGAGCCGGGGCCGATACATAAAAAAAGAGCCTGTTGATAAAATGATCCGTCTGAACCTGGTTAATTTCAGTAAAGAGAGTTATTTCAGAGAAAACGATTATTTTGAACAAAAGGCCGTATTGTTCAATTTAAGCGGTGATGAACTGCCTGAAATAACAGACGAGATTGTTGTTCCCGACGAGGTCAAAGCTTTGAAAAATGAGGCTGATAGCCCTCGCGAAGGCAGGCAGAAAAAGAAAGAAGAAAGCCCCGACACACTTGAAGTGGATTTGCACCTGGATGAAATTACCTTGAAAAACACCCAGTTAACGCCTGCAGCGATCTTGTCGCTCCAAATGAGCCGGTTTCATGGAGCCATTGAAGAAGCCATTGGTAAAAACATGCGCCGGCTGGTTGTTATCCACGGTATTGGTCAGGGAACTCTAAAAATGCAAATCCGAAAGGAATTGCAGGAAAAATATCCAACATATATATATCAGGATGCATCATTCAGGGAGTATGGATTTGGAGCTACCATGGTGCATTTGGTACATGAATAACAGCAGCAAACCGCTCCATCGCTACGTTCCGGTTTTCCGGAACGGGGAGGAAAGTCCGGACAACACAGAGCACCGCACTTCCGAAATGGAAGATGTTCGTGAGGGCATAGTTTCGGAGAAGAGAATGACCGCCCCGATAAGGACCCTGCAGGTTTTACCTGGTAAAATCTGCATCAGTCCGAACCGGAGCAAGGGTGAGAAGGCAGGGTAAGAGCCTGCCAGTTATGGTGGCGACATCATAAGCTGTCCGTCTTGCGGGTTGAAAGATCACGTATACCGGTGCTAAGGGTTGCTCGCCCGATACCGGGGGGTAGATCGATCAGACAAATGGTGGGGATCCTGGTTCTGCAAGGAACCTGGAAACAGAATCCGGCTTACAGGTTTGCTGCTTTTTATTAAATTATTGATTGGGAATGCAAAACTTTGTATTCTAATACAATACAATTCATCTGAAAAGTCCAACTCTTGTTGTTTATTTTCGTATCCAGATTAATTATAGTAGTTTAACTACTTCATGAACCTGCAAAAACCCATACTGACATTAGCTCTATTTGCATGGCTATTCATTCCGGCATGGGGGAAACCTGCTGATGACGAAACGAGAGAGCGCCATATCCTGGCATCTGAAAAAAGGAAACTGGACCTGCTGATCAAGAGGGCTGCCTATCATGCCTCGGTGAAAAGCGACAGCTGTTTGCTATACGCACGTGAAGCGATGCTGCTGGCCAAGGCCAATAATTCATTGAATGATGAGGCCGGAGCTATTGAAGTAATTGCCAATTATCAATATGATACTGAGCGGTACCCCGACGCGTTGAAAAACGCCAGGCGTTTACTTAAAATATACAAGGAGACAGGGGATTCTTCAAAAATAGCCTATGCACATAACTTGTACGGACTTACGGCTTTTAATATGGGTATTTATGACGAGGCTATCATGTCGTATCATGCCGCTTTGAGGCTTTCCATTGAAATTCAAAATAACGCACTTAGGGCCCTTTGTTTTCAGAATATCGGTGTATTTTATGCTGAAATGAACAGGCCTTCGGAAGCCATGGATTATTACCGTAAGGCACTTGATTTATTCCGGGTAGAAAAGAACAGGGAGGGCGAAGCTTCCATAATGCAGAACATGGGGATCATTTTAAGCGATGATAAGAAATACCGCGAAGCGCTGGGGTATTATCTTTCAGCGTTAAATGTATACGAAGGGATGAAAGACAGCCTTTCAATGGCTATGATGTATCTCAATCTGGGAAGTTCATACGAAGAGCAGTCTGACTTCAGTAAAAGCCTTGACTATTATGAAAAGGCACTGGCCATATCATTAAAGGAGAACCACAAATATGGAATCGCATACAGTCATATAAGCCTGGGTTCGGTGTTCCGGAAAACCGGATCCTATGAAAAAGCACTGGGGCATCTTCAAAAAAGCCTTCAATACTCACGAATGATCTCCCTGGTTGAGAACGAAGCCGATTGTCATCGGGAGCTTTCTGGTGTTTATTCTTCCCTGGGTGATTATAAGAGCGCTTTTGAAGAGCTGAGTGATTACCAGGCCCTGTATGATTCGATGTACAGCAAACGTGTACAGGAAAGTGTTGCTAATGTGGAAATGCGGGTTAAAACCGAAATGAAAGACAGGGAAATCAGCAACCTGGTGAAAGAAAGACAGAAAGCTGTCAGAGACATGATCAGGCGGACTATTGCACTTGCATCTATTGTGATTCTTACATTGATTGTCATTGGGGTAAGCGTATATTACAGCAGAATTCTGAAAAAAGCAAATGGACGGCTCACTGGTGAAATTGACGAAAGAGTAAAGGCGGAGCAAGAGCTGATCAGCATCAAGGAAAACCTGGAAGTACGTGTTGCAGAAAGAACCCGTGAGCTGGAGAAAGCCAAGCTGAAAGCAGAGGAGTCTGACCGTTTGAAATCGGCATTCATTGCCAACATGAGTCATGAGATCAGAACACCGCTTAATGCCATTACGGGATTTTCGGGCCTGTTGCTGCGCGAAGACATTACACCTGAGAAACGAAAGGAATACAATGAGCATGTAGTAAAAAACAACCGGTTGCTGATCAACATGATAGAGGATCTGATTGATACCTCCAAAATCGAATCAGGTACCCTGGTGCTGCATCCCTCACGTATGAATATCTGGCAATTTCTCAACCAGCTTATTGAACCCATTATTGAAAATATGGCACGCAAGAACAAGCCATTTATCAACCTGGTTATTGATCAGCCCAATATCACTCAGGAAACCGTTATGGCCGATCCGGTGCGAATGCAACAGGTAATGTGGCATGTACTCGACAATGCAGTTAAGTTCACCCTGGTGGGCTCAATTCATTATGGTTGCCGGGAGAATCATGACTTCATGGTTTTTTACGTTGAGGATACCGGCATTGGCATTCCTGACGACCTGAAAGAGGTTGTTTTTGAGAAATTTCGCCAAATTGACGAGTCGGCTAAAAGAAAATTCGGAGGAACCGGACTTGGTCTCTATTATGCCCGCAAAATTGCCGAGATGATGGGAGGCAGGTTGTGGTTCGAAGGCAAGAAAGAAGGTGGATCGGTCTTTTATTTTGCCGTTCCAAAGAACTCTGCTTCAATACAAAACTAATTCTTTGAAAAAAGGTTGCATAAATATAAAAGAGGGTGCTTCAGTAATGAAACACCCTCTTTTGGTTATTATAGATCCAATCGTTAGGGTTAATGTGAAGTAAAAGTATAAAAAATGTTAATATATGCAACACCTGTGTAATCTTTTGTTGATATATTTTTCTTTTTACCATATAGAATATTGATAACCAGCGATATGAATTGTTGATAAGAATTGTATTTAAGTACTACTTTAAACAATTAGTGCCATTTCAACAAAGTGAAGCCGACAGGCAGGAATGCAATTTACGCACAACCTGTCATCCGATATCATTCAAAGCCATTAACGATGTTTCGTATTTTAACCAACTTTTCAAGCAACTTTTCAAGTAAATCCAGCCTCAGCATATTGGCACCGTCACTCTTGGCCATCATAGGTTCGGGATGGGTTTCCAAAAACAGCCCATCTGCACCCACTGCAATAGCAGCCCTGGCCATTGTTTCAATTAATTCGGGCTTGCCTCCTGTTACGCCGGTGTTTTGATTGGGCTGCTGAAGGGAATGTGTAATATCAAGTATTACCGGGTATCCCATCTTTTTCATTTCGGGAATCCCCCTGAAATCAACAACCAAATCATTATAACCGTACATAACCCCCCGGTCGGTAAGCATAACCTGGTTGTTGCCAGCCTGAACCACTTTATCAGCAGCAAACTTCATGGATTCAGGTGAGAGGAACTGTCCTTTTTTTATATTAACCACCTTACCGGTTTTAGCGGCCGCCACCAGAATGTCGGTTTGCCTGCACAAGAAAGCTGGTATTTGCAGCACATCGGTATACTGCGATGCAAAGTAGGCCTCTTCTGCTGTATGAATATCAGTCAGAACGGGTATTTTCAATTCACGCCTCACGTCTTTGAGAACTTCCAAACCGGCTTTATCCCCGATTCCGGTGAATGAATCCGATCTTGAACGGTTGGCCTTTTTGTAAGAACTTTTGAAAATAAAAGGAATTTCGAGCCGGTCGGTTATCTTAATTATTTTTTCCGCGATTTCAAAACACAGTTCGCGACTTTCAATGACACAGGGGCCGGCTATCAGGAAAAAATTACCCGAAGCGGTATGCCTGATCTGGGGTATTGTTTTGATTGTTTCCATAGGGTAGAAATGGTACTTTAATACTTGTATTTTCCTTTCCAGAATGTGGCCATCCTGTTTCTGATTTCAGCTTCACGGGTATTTTCCTGAGGCTCATAAAAAACCTTGTTCCGGATTTCCTCAGGCAGAAAATCTTCCATGGTGAAGTTTCCGGTGTAGTTGTGGGCATATTTGTACCCGTCACCATAACCCAAATCTTTCATCAGCGAAGTGGGGGCATTCCTGATATTTAAAGGTACCGGCAGGTCACCTGTTTCCCTTATCAGGCTTTGAGCTTCATTAATGGCCTGGTAAGCCGAATTGCTTTTGGGTGAGGTAGCAAGGTAGAGGGCTGTTTCCGAAAGGATAATCCGCGACTCCGGCCAGCCGACCAGGTTAATAGCCTGAAAACACGAGGTAGCAAGCAGTAGCGCATTCGGATTGGCCAGCCCGATGTCTTCTGCAGCCAGGATCACCATACGACGCGCAATGAATTTCGGGTCTTCGCCACCTTCAACCATTCGTGCCAGCCAGTATACAGCACCATTGGGATCACTACCCCTTAATGATTTAATAAATGCTGAAATGATATCGAAATGCTGCTCACCGCTTTTATCATAAATGGCAATCTTCTCCTGAATGATTTCCATAACCAACTTGTCGTTGATTACAATTTCTTTTGAATGGCCTGCAGAAAGAGCACTTACAATTAGTTCAAGCATGTTCATGAGCTTGCGGGCATCACCTCCCGAAAGCTTGAAGAGCGCGTTGCTTTCATCAACCTGAATTTTGAGTTCTTTGAGATAGCTGTCTGAGGAAATTGCCCGGGCAAGGATCCGTGTAAGTTCTTCCTTACCCAATGATTTCAGCACATATACCTGGCAACGCGAGAGCAGGGGAGAAATGACTTCAAATGAAGGGTTTTCAGTGGTAGCCCCAATGAGGGTAACAATGCCCTGTTCCACCGAGCCCAGCAAAGAATCCTGCTGCGATTTATTGAAGCGGTGAATTTCATCGATGAACAGTATGGCCGAGGGCTTGTTGAAAAACTGCTGCTGTTTGGCTTTCTCAATAGTTTCCCGAACATCTTTAACCCCTGCATGCACGGCACTGAGCTGAAAGAATGGCCGATTCAGCTGGTTGGCTATAATGCGCGCCAGTGTGGTTTTTCCAACCCCCGGAGGGCCCCAAAGAATGAATGATGGTATGCTGCCGCTTGCTATGCTGGTTCTCAGGATAGAGCCTTCCCCAACAAGGTGCTCCTGGCCTACATAGTCATCCAGGTCTTTAGGTCGCATCCGGTCTGCAAGCGGTTGATTGGTGCCGATCATGTTGTGTTTTTTCAAGTGTAAAATTACCATTAAGTTTTTTAATTGACGAGAAAATTCAGATGTTAACATGAACACTGTTCCTGTTTATTACTATTTTTATGGCCAAATAAGCGAATGCCGAATGAAAAATAAAGTTGTCATTGTTACAGGAGCTTCTTCGGGTATCGGGCTAGCCACGGCCGAAGCATTTGCAAAAGAAGAGGCAAAGGTTGTTTTGGCGGCCCGCAGGGACAATGAGTTAAAGAAAATTGAAGAAAATCTCCGGTCATCGGGATATGATGTGTTGGCAGTAACCACTGATGTTACCAATGAAGAGGATTGCAGGAAGCTGATCGACAAAACAATTGAAAAATACGGAAGGATTGATATCCTGATCAACAACGCAGGCCTGTCCATGCGTGCCCTTTTTAAGGATGTGGAACTCAAGGTGCTCAGACAATTGTTTGATGTTAACTTTTGGGGTGCGGTGAACTGCACCAAGTATGCTTTGCCCTATCTGATCAGCAGCAAGGGATCGGTGGTGGGCGTTTCTTCTGTTGCTGGTTTTGTGGGTTTGCCTTGCAGAACGGGCTATTCGGCTTCGAAATATGCGCTGCACGGTTTTCTGGAAACACTGCGGATTGAGAACCTGAAAACCGGCCTGCATGTAATGATTCTTTGTGCCGGTTTCACCAAATCCGACATCCGGAAAAAAGCGCTTACCGCAAATGGGTCACCCCAGGGTTTTACACCCCGTGAAGAAGAAAAGATGATGCTCCCTGAAGATGTAGCGCTGTCCATTATCAAAGCTTTGCGCCGCAGGAGAAATTACGTGATTCTCACGCTTGAGGGCAAAATGACCGCGCTGGTTAAGCGCATTGCCCCACGATTCCTGGAATACGCAGCTTACGTGAAAATGGCCAATGAACCGGAAAGCCCGTTGAAATAGACAGAAGAAACAAGAGTCAAGAACCAAGAGCTAAGATCCAAGATCATATAATCAAAGATATCAGATGTATAGCAGTGAGACTAAAATACGTGTTCGATACGGAGAAACAGATCGGATGGGATATATGTACTACGGGCATTACCCTGAGTATTTCGAGGTATCACGAACCGACATGATTCGGTCGCTGGGACTAAGTTACAGGGATATTGAGGACATGGGCATCATCATGCCCGTAAGAAGTCTGCATATCGATTACAAGAATCCGGCCCGTTATGATGAACTGCTGGTGGTGAAATCCATTCTAAATAAGCTTCCGGAAATCAAGCTGGATATCGATTATGAAATTTACAACGAGCAAAACCAACTGGTTTGCAAGGGCAATACCGTTCTGGCTTTTGTGGATGCCAAAACCCGAAGGCCCAAACGTGCTCCTGAATTTTTCCTTGAGAAAGTAAGAAAGTATTTTATATAAAAAAAGCCCCGTATGTTCCGGGGCTTTTTTTAAATGGTGGGTTTGATTATTCACCTTTATAAGTGAAAATATCATCTGCAATCTCCTGGTTGATTTCAATTGTATCAAATTTGATCGACTGACCAGTCTGTCCTCCCATTTTTTGCTCCATGCTGAAAGGCATCATAATGCCGTCTCCGGCATCGCGGTAATCGCTCATTATTGCATCAACTTCTACCATGCCCATGGCGCCTGCATTCATCTTTTGTTTTACCATCAAGGGTAAATAGGTATCCCCATCCAGGTAATAGCTTGATGTGGTTTCGGCATCACCCTTACCTTTATTTTTAACAAGTTTCACGATATAACATTTTACTCCGTCCACATCACCGGTTCCTTCATAAGTTACTTCATAGCCTTTTTTGGCATAATCAATAAAAGGATCTTCCATATTAGCCTGTTCCAACATGGAACCCGCTTGTTCGGCAGGTAATTTCTGTGGTTTGGCATCACCGGCAAACGGATTCAGCATCCAGGCAGTTTGTCCGTCATACGCCTGAATTATTTTTTGACCCATAACATCAATTGTCTGACTCATTTTATTAGGTGCTTTCCGGCACATTTCCATTACAACGTCGCCCTGAGGAGTAACCATTTTACCCTTCATCCTGAGGGTTTTAATGTCTTTCATTTTCTGCATACCACCAACGCTTTCGAAATACTTGCCTAAAATTTCATCAACGGTTTGTGACCAGGCGAAGGTCGCCATCATTGAGAACAAGAGAACTGTGAATAGTTTTTTCATGTTTGTTAGTTTTGAATTGATTGAATAGATGACAAAAATAATATTTCGCGGAATGAATGCATGAATTATGCCAATTATTTGAAGAAAATAAATACACCGGAAATTTATCGTAATATTTTCCCGGGCATGTCGTCTTATACATACAATCAAATTTTGTTACACTAACATTAAAACCATCCTATATGAAAAAAATAATGCTTGGATTAATCATCCTTTGTTTTGCAGGAATTGCCTCTGCACAGAAAGACCCGGTAAGTGCATTGTTTGAAAAATACAACGGTGTTGCTGGCTTTACCACTGTAAATGTAACCGGCGACATGCTAAAGCTTATGGCACAGGTCGAAGCTCAGCGCAGTGATACCGCCTTTGCATCCACCTTATCGGAAATCAGAATTCTGGCCATTGAAAAAGGATGCGACAAGCCTGCCGGAATCAATCTGCGATCAGAATTGTACGACCAACTCGACAAATCAGTTTACAAAGAAATGGTGAGCGTGAAGAAGGAAGGTGAAGACATAGTCATCATGATGAAGGAAAACAAGGGTCGTGTTGCTGAAATCCTGATCCTGGCCGGAGGTGATGGCAAAAACGCACTCATCCAGGTAAAGGGCGATATGTTAATGAGCGAAATGGCCGACATGGCAGGTAAGTACCAGATGAACGGTTTTGAACACCTGAAAAAGCTCGAAAAGTAATTATCTTTGCTCCGAAGTCAGTTTTAAAGGAAGGCACATGGATGCAAATGATTTTAAACAAAACATGCTACCCTTGAGCGGAAAACTTTACCGCTTTGCCTGCCTGCTGCTTAGAGATAAAAATGAGGCTGAAGATGCCACCCAGGAGGTTTATTTGAAGCTTTGGAAGATCAGGGATTCCCTGGAATCGTTGAACAGCATTGAAGCTTTTGCCATGAAAATGACAAGAAACTGGTGTCTCGACCGGATCAAAGCACGAAAACCGGTATACATTGAAAGCTACCAGAAATGGTATGACAGACGAACTGAAGACGATGATCCGCACCGGATATTGGAAAACACCGATAAAATCGGTATGCTGCACCAGATACTGGATCAGCTTCCTGAACAGCAAAGGCATATTGTTCAGTTGAGAGAGTTGGAGGGACTTGAATTTGAAGAAATAAGTGAAGTGATGGATATGCAGGTTAATGCCATTAGGGTTAATCTTTCGAGGGCACGTAACCGGATTAAAGAAGCAATGCAAAAATATGAATCAGATGGACGCAAACCGAATAAGACAGTTGTTGGCAAGCTACTTTGAGGGCGCTACCACGCTTGATGAGGAGCGCATACTCAGAGATTATTTTACAGGTGATCAGCAGATTGAAGATGACCTGATTCCCTTCAGGGCTCAATTCACCCTGTTTGATAAGACATCGTTACCTCCGTATGATAGTGATGCACTGGAGACAAAAATAATGAACCGGCTATTGAACATGGAGGGAGATAGGGAAGTTACAACCAGAAAAATACCACTCAGGCGCATGCTCATGGCAGCTTCAATTGCAGCGGCAATTGGCCTTTCGGTACTGCTTCTTAATCGTTTCTATAACAGTGAAACAAAGGATACTTATGCGGATCCGCAACTGGCATACCAGGAAACACAGAAAACCCTGCTTTACATTTCGAAGAAAATTAACCATGGTCTTGAACCTTTAAACAACGTTTCTAAAATAAATACCGGAGCCGACCAACTCCGCAATATCGGTAAAATGGATGAAAGCCTGGGCATGCTGAACCTGGTTTCAATTATCAACCAATCGTCAAATATGAAAAAATAATAAAGACATGAAAACAATCCTATTAGTCATCTGTACCCTGATACTTTCTGCCGGATTGCACGCCCAAAGCATCATGGATAAGCTTTTCGACAAATATTCCGGTGCTGAAGGATATACATCGGTGTACATTTCCAAGTACATGTTTGATATGTTTCGTAGCAATGATGCCACTGTGAAATCTGATGAAAACATGAACGAGGTAATCAGTAAGCTCGATTGCATAAAAATTCTGGTTACCGATGACGACCCGGCCACACCGGCCCCGGTAAACCTGTACCAGGAGATAATGAAAGTAATCCCCTCATCGCCCTATAAAGAAATTATGGTGGTTAAGGAGAAGGATCAGAATATCAAATTCTACGCAAAGGAAGATAAGAACCGGAAAATTGCCGAATTACTGATGGTTATCGGTGGTAAGGATGAGAATGTGCTGATCAGCATTCAGGGCGATATCGACATGAAGAACATTTCGAAACTTTCCAAAAGCATGAATATCGAGGGAATGGAAAACCTGGAAAAAATGAAAGAGTAGGGCATGAGATTGTGAAAAAAGTCACTATTGCTCAAACGGATGCTCCCTTTCAAAATCAGGCCGGTAATTTCCTGAACTTTCAAAATCCTGTATCCATCCCTTATGAAATCCCAAAGCTTCCATTGCATCCAATACCTCCCGGTATTCGGTTGCGCTGATTTTTCGGCCCAACTGCGGATGCCGGGCCACACCGGCAGTGGGATAGTATTGCGACATCAGTGAAATGCTTACCGCCGATGACAATTCTTCCGCAATCCATTTCAAAATACCTATTGAATCACTTGTCTGTCCCGGTAACACCAGGTGTCTGATAATCAAACCTGTTACTGCTTGCCCGTTATCGTTTAACACCACCGTACTTCCTTTTTGCCTGAACATTTCCCTGAGTGCTTCCCGGGCATATCCGGGATAATCTTTGGCACCGGAATACGCCATGGACACTTTTGGATCGAGGTATTTGAAGTCAGGAAGATATACATCAATTAATCCCTCTAAACTCTTCAGAATCTCTGCTTTATCGTAGCCGTTTGAATTGTAAACAGTGATGGGGGTATATCCCGACTGGTGCAGTTCATGGATGATGGTTTTGACATGAGGAGTGAAATGGGTAGGCGATACAAACCCCACGGCTTCAATGCCCTGATCGAGGATGGTAATGATCTGCCGGGTGACTTCCTCAAGGGTATATTCCTGGTCCGGTTTTAGGTTTTTCCGGCAACTAATCTGGTAATTCTGACAATACAGGCACTGCAGGTTGCAGCCTGTAAAAAAAACATTACAAATACCTTTTGATCCGCTTATAGGGGGTTCTTCGCCCTGATGTATGCACACAGAGGCAACATGGAAGCCGGCATCACATCCGCAGTATCCAGTTTCACCGGCATTGCGGTTTACACCGCAGTTTCTCGGACACAACAAGCAATTATCAAGCCCTTCCAAAACAATATCAAAATAAATCTTGCTTTTTTCGAAATATTACTAAATTTGCACCCGCTTTCGGTCCGTAGCTCAGCTGGTAGAGCACGTGACTCTTAATCATGGGGTCGAGGGTTCGAGCCCCTCCGGACCGACAAACAAACCTGACAGTCATTTACGACTCGTCGGGTTTTTTGTTTTTGTACTGCTTCTCATGCTTTTCAAAGCCTGGTCAAAATCGGCCACCAGGTCGTCAATATGTTCAAGCCCTACCGAAACCCGGATCAGTCCGTCGGAAATGCCCGACTGCTTTCTTTCTTCAGACGACAATTTAGAGTGGGTTGTGGTTGCAGGGTGCGTAACGGTAGTTCGGGTATCACCCAGGTTGGAGGAAATGGAAACCAGCTTCAGTTGGTTGATTAGTCTCATGGCTTTTTTGGCACCACCCCTGATTTCAACAGATAAAAGTCCTCCCCCCAGACTCATTTGCTTTTTAGCCACTGCATATTGCGGATGAGAAGGCAGAAAAGGATATATAACCCGGGCTACCCCCGGTTTCTTTTCCAGAAACATAGCCAGCTTAAGAGCATTGCTACAGTGCTTTTCCATTCGCGCAGAAAGGGTCTCAAGACTTTTTGAAAGAATCCAGGCTATATGAGGCGACATGATTGGCCCGGTAACTTTGGCCAGAAGCCTCACATCGGACATGGTGTCCTTACTTCCCAAAACAGCGCCGCCCATGGTTCGACCCTGACCGTCAATGAATTTTGTGGTTGAATGAACCACCAGATCAGCCCCAAAACGAATTGGGTTTTGCATAAGGGGGGAAGCAAAACTGTTGTCAACAACCAGGTATAAATTATTCTTTTTAGCAAGCCTTCCAAGCCAATTCAGATCAATGATATCCATACCCGGATTTGAAGGCGTTTCGGCGTAAATCAGTCGGGTAGTGGGCAGAATGGAGTTTTTCCACTCATGCTTGTTGTTGATATCGGCATAGGTGTGTGAAATACCCCATCTTGAAAGAATCTGGGTAAGCAAAGTATGGGTTGCACCAAAAACCTGTCGGCTGGCAAGCACATGATCACCGGGTCGAAGTAACGATGCCAGGCTCAGATACACCGCGGCCATCCCTGATGCAGTTGCAACACCATCTTCGGCTCCTTCCATAGCACAAAGCTTGGTGATGAGTTCATCGGTGTTGGGATTTGCAAACCGGGAATACATATAACCCCGGCTTTCGTCAATAAAAACATCACGGGCTTCCTCTGCACTGTCGAAAACAAAGCTTGAAGTTTCATAAACAGGTACACTGTGCTCTTTGTATTTCGACCGTTGTGCCTGAATCCTGACTGCAAGTGTTTCCTGCCTTTCCTGATTCTTCCGCATTATTCTTTGAGTTACTTCTTCTTGGGTTTGGCTTCTTTCTTAGTTGCTGCAGCAGCTTTGGCAGGTTTTGCAGTTTCTTTTGCAGCCTTTGTCTCCTTAACCGCCTTTTCTACTTTTTTGGTTTCTTTTAATTCCTTAGGAGTTTCTTTAACCTCAATAACTTCTTTAGGTTCTTTCACTTCTTTTGGAGCTTTTACTTCCTTGACTTCCTTTTTCTTATCGGTAACGGACACCTCCGGCTTCTTAGTTTTAACAGCCTTTTTTAACCTTCTTACTCCGAATGAACCTTGGAATATCTTCCCTCTCTTGGTTTTTTTATCTCCTTTTCCCATTTTATTAGTTTTAAGTATTTGATTCTGATTGTTAGTTTTAACAGCTATTAATTAATCCTCCTATCTTTGCGGGGATATTGACCATCGCCTAGAGAATTCTGAACCCATAAAAATAGCATATTTACAACAATGTACAAATATAAACACGTAATTTTTGACCTTGACGGTACTTTATCTGATTCCCGAAAAGGTATTTACAATGCCTATTACTATACATTCGAAAAGCTTGGTTTGCCATATCCGGGAGACGATGCTTTAAAAACACTGATTGGTCCATCGCTGCAAAAAGGGTTTGCTGATCTGTTCAAATTGCAGGGCGAAGAAAATGAGAATGCTGTTAAAGTATTTCGCGAATACTACTCAACTAAAGGATTGTTTGAGAATACTTTATATGAGGGTATCATGGAATTACTGGAACAGCTCAGCCATGAAGGCGTTTTGTTGTATGTTGCCACAGCCAAATACCAGGTCTTTGCCAATCAAGTACTTGACTATTTTGGGATGAGCAGGTATTTTCAGGAAATAAGTGGTGCCGATTACCAGGGAAACCATGCGGCTAAAATTGATATTGTGGCCGGAATTCTGAGAAGAAATGGCATTCACGATCCGGACTCTGTGGTTGTGGTTGGCGATACCCGGTATGACATAGAGGCTGCCGCGGAACTCGGAATCGATTCAATTGGTGTGACTTACGGTTTCACAACTGAAGCAGAAATTACTGCATGCAATCCCGAATATATTGCTTCACAGGTGCGTGATTTATACCCGTTGCTGCTGGAATTGAAGTAATTTTCGAAGTCAGCCCTATATCAGGCAAGTTTTTTCAGTATTTTCTTTCCGCGGCTTTTCAATCCAGCTGAAAATTCAGGTATCTGCGTTTCAATCAGAACAAAAAGTTCATTTTTGATTTCCGGTATTTCAGTGCTCAAATGGTAAAGAACATCCATGCTGTAGGCTTTAACAGCAATTGAATAATTACCGGCCAGGTAATCAAAACACTGGTTCAGCAGCATCGACTTATTTCTGTTGCTCAGGTTCAACGGTACTTCCGAAAAGATTTTAAGAAAATTACGAAGCGGCCCATCTGATTCCAGTTTGCCTAAGTGATTAATGATTCTGGACACATGGGGTTTCAGCATTTCAGGAAACCTGCAGAAGCAGATGGATACAACCCGGGATGCACGTTGCGACCAGGGTTCACTGCCGGTAAATGAGATTTCAAGTAAAGGTTCAATTAATTCCGGATTTTCAGTTACCATATTGGCAGTTAACTCAGCCAGATTTTTGCTTGAATCGCCCAGGTGTTCTCTTACTTTTTGAAGCGAGATTCGCTCCATCGGGTTATTTTTTGCCATTAATTATAATTGTAAACGAGGCTTATAAAAATACGCAAAAAAACTAACTTTGCACCAACCATCTATCAAGATTGACTTTCATGCCTGAAAAACACCCCGGACATATTCAGAAAATCAGAAACAAGTTTGAGAAACTCATCCGCCTGATCCGAAAAAGCAAAGAAATCAAAGACTACTCAAAAATCAGGGAAGCCTATAATGCCATGGTGAATTGCATTGAAGGTTTGGATGATGATGAAGGCCAGAGGCAAGTGATTGCAGCCCTTGAAATTTCTGAAATCGCTGTAAGCGAGATAGGCCTAGGCATGACTTCAGTGCTCAGCATCTTTCTGTTGCGGGTATTAAAAAAACAGAAAACCAATCTGGCGGAAATTGAGAAAGCTTATGGAAAACCGGTGGCCCTCATCACAGGTGGTCTGAATTCCATTCGCACCTTTGGGAGTAATGCATTGGCGCCGCAGGCTGAAAATTTCCGCAACCTGCTGCTGAACCTGGCGGGCGATGTGCGTGTGATCCTGATAAAAATTGCAGGGCATCTTTACGAAATGCGCTCCATGAATAACCTGCAGCAGGAAGACCAGATCCGCATTGCTTCGGAAGCTTCTTACCTTTATGCCCCGCTGGCCCATCGCCTGGGTTTTTACATAATCAAATCGGAAATGGAGGACCTGGCACTCAAGGTATCCGACCGAAAAACCTACGATTCCATTGCGCGTAAGCTGGCCCAAACCATGCGCGACCGCAAGCAATTCATCGGGGAATTCATCAATCCCATTGAGGAAACGCTTAAAAACCAGGGATTCACCTTTGAGATCAAAGGACGACCCAAATCCATTCATTCTATCTGGAATAAAATGGTCAATAAGGGAGTTGCTTTTGAAGATATTTACGATTTGTTTGCCATCCGCATCATTTTGAATAGCGAACTGAAAAATGAAAAAGCTGATTGCTGGCAGGTATATAGCACTGTAACTGATTTGTACCAGCCCAATCCCAAAAGGCTGCGCGATTGGATTTCGGTTCCAAAAACCAACGGGTATGAGTCGCTTCACACCACCGTGGTAGGCTCCGACGGACGATGGGTTGAAGTTCAGATCAGAACTGAAAGAATGAACGAAATTGCCGAAAAGGGAT
>CAYTNC010000010.1:0-36895 GCA_964438935.1 uncultured Bacteroidales bacterium | reverse complement strand
GGACTCTTTTTGCCATGTTTTTCATTGTAATACCCTTTGCAAGTGCCATGATCAAAGAGCGTGAGGATGGAAGTCTTTCCCGGCTTCTGACCATGCCCTGTTCCTATTCGACCATTCTGGGTAGTAAAATTTTGGTTTACCTGGTTGTTTGCTTTATTCAGTATGTCCTCATTATGGTCATGGGGGTTTACCTTTTTCCCCATGTTGGTTTGCCTGCACTGGAAATCAACGGCCATTTCCTGAGCCTTTCTGTTGTAGCTATGGCAGCTGCAATTGCTGCCGTGGGTTATGGAATAGCCATTGGCACCATGACTAAAACACACCAGCAGGCGGCTATTTTTGCTTCCATATCCGTAGTCATCCTGGCTGCAATTGGAGGAATATGGGTGCCGGTCTTCATCATGCCTCCTGTATTCAGGCATATCAGCAACATATCGCCCCTGAACTGGGGTTTGAACGGTTTCTACGATATACTGGTCCGCAACGCCGGATTGGCAGATGTGCTGCACTATGCCTTATGGTTGTGTCTCTTTGCGGCAGCCTGTATAATTGCGGCTCTGGTTTATCAGAAAAGCCGGAAGGATTATATTTGATGCAACATGAACAAGGACAAAGCTCCCTGACCGATAATACCTGATTAGGAAAATCTCTGTATTTTTATTATTTTGTACCAGTTTTGTGATCGGATTTTGCCCGTCTGAAGATAGTTTTCGCCAGATGGTTTTATTCTATTCATCATAATTGCGAATCAATTAATGATTGGAAGGTTTTAAAAAGGATGTAAAAACTCATTATGATGAATGCCTCAAATAGATTGTATATGAAACAACTGATATAATTAACACTGAATTCTATGAACACAATATCAACGATCCGTTTTTCGCTGCTGCTGATCATGCTGGGAATTTGCAGCATGGCAGTTGGGCAGCCTCCCCGTGGACCCTGGGTTAGTTCCCCTCAGGTACACCCGGGTGACAGCATTACTTTTCGCGTGTTGGCAAAGGAAGCACAACAGGTATTCCTGGATGCGCAGTTCCTGAAGGAAAAAATACCGATGATCAAGGATCAAACCGGAATTTGGAGTGTAACGGTAGGGCCTGTAAAACCGGATATTTACCCCTATAGCTTTTTAATTGACAACACCCAGATAGCCGACCCGGCCAATGTGCTTATTTTTGCCAATGAGCGCTTCAAGCATAGTTTGGTTGATGTGCAGGGCAATACGCCGCTGATCCATTCCCTTCAGGATGTTCCTCACGGCACAGTCAGCTACTGTTACTATAATTCAGCCACATTGGGCAGAACGCGAACGCTGCTTGTTTATACTCCTCCCGGATTTGATCCGTCCGGAAAGGTAAAATACCCTGTACTTTACCTGATTCATGGAGGGTCAGATACTGAAGAAACCTGGACCAGGGTGGGGCGTGCCAACCTGATTGCCGACAACCTGATTGCCCAGGGGAAAGCTGTTCCTATGATTATTGTGATGCCCTACGGAAATGTAAGGCCAAGTCCGATGGACGCCTTTACCAAAGATGTGGTGAACGACATTATACCTTTTATTGAAAGCAATTATCCGGTTCTGTCCGACAGCAGGCACCGTGCAGTGGCTGGTTTTTCTGTGGGCGGCGGGCAAACCCTGAATATTGGTCTTACCAATACGGATAAGTTTGCCTATGTATGTTCATATGCTCCATACACGGAGACTGAAGAATTCAAAAAGAACTTCTCCAACTGGAATCCGGATGCTGATCTGATGAACAGCCGTTTGAAATTATTCACTCTCAGCGTGGGTACTGATGATTTTCTGTTTGAAAGTGTCAAAAAGAACGCAGCTCTATTCAAAGAAAAAGGATTGAATTTAGAGCTTGATATTGTGGACGGAGGTCATACCTGGATGAATTGCAAGAAGTACCTGGCTAAAACATTACAACAATTATTCAGATAAAATTAAAATTATAAACGTATGAAGCGAATCTTAAAAATTCTGATTGTTTTGGTGATATTTGCTAATTATGCCTATTCACAAAACGTTGTAACACCTTCTGAACCTGGTTTTGATATGGTACGGGCAAGTATTGCCAAAGGAAAAATTGATACCGTTACCTATTATTCCAAGACCGTAGGAGCAAACCGCAGAGCTCTTATTTACACTCCTCCCGGCTATTCAAAAGATATAAAATATCCTGTTCTATATTTATTGCATGGCATTGGTGGTGATGAAAAAGAATGGCTCAATGGCGGTCAACCACAGGTAATAATGGATAATTTATATGCCGAAAAGAAGGTACAGCCCATGATAATTGTGATGCCAAATGGTCGTGCAATGAAGGACGACCGTGCGACCGGAAACATTATGGCTCCCGATAAGGTACAGGCGTTTTCTACTTTTGAAGCAGACTTACTGAAGGATCTAATACCATTTATTGAGAAGAAATATCCGGTAATAAAAGACCGTGAATCGCGTGCCATTGCCGGTTTATCAATGGGGGGAGGACAATCATTGAACTTCGGGTTGGGCAACCTGGAGAAATTCGCCTGGGTAGGAGGTTTTTCCTCTGCTCCAAATACAAAAAAGCCGGAAGAACTCGTTCCTGACCCCGTAATTGCCAAAAGCAAACTGAGATTATTATGGATTTCATGCGGCAATAAAGACGGACTCATTACGTTCAGCCAACGTACTCACAACTATCTGGCAACAAAGAACGTTCCTCATATCTATTTTATTGAGCCGGGTTATCACGATTTCAAAGTTTGGAAGAATGGATTGTATATGTTTTCACAATTGTTGTTTAAACCTGTAGATCCCTCATCATTCCCGCAATACAGTAATCCGGGCTGGAGTGCCGAAACCAATGTTTATTCAGCTAAATATCCAATGGTATTGGCAAATGGACGTGCCATATTCCGTTTAAAAGCCCCAGATGCAAAGCTGGTACAACTTGACCTGGCTAAGAAATACGATATGATAAAAAACAGTGAAGGGGAATGGGAAATAACCACTGATTCACTGAGTGAGGGATTTCATTACTATTCACTGATCATTGATGGTGTTGTAGTGTGTGATCCGGCCAGTGAAACCTTTTATGGTATGGGCCGGATGGCAAGCGGAATTGAGGTGCCTTTTAAGGGTGACGGGTATTACCAGGTGAAGGATGTTCCGCATGGTGATGTGCGCATCAAACGCTATTTTTCAACTGTAACCAACTCATGGCGCCAGTTTTACATCTATACGCCTGCGGGATATGATCAAAACTGCACTGAAAAATACCCGGTTCTTTACATCCAGCATGGTGGTGGCGAAGATGAACGCGGATGGGCCACGCAGGGGAAAACCGACATCATTCTCGACAACCTGATCGCTGAAAAAAAGGCTGTTCCCATGATTGTGGTGATGGCTGACGGTAACAACCCGGTATCCTCGTTTGGCGATGATGTGTTAAAAATGTTTGAATCGGAGATGAAACAATGTGTGATACCTTTTGTGGAAAAAAATTACCGTGTTAAAACAGATCAGAAAAGCCGGGCCCTGGCCGGATTGTCCATGGGTGGCCTGCAGACTCTTTATACCGGAATCAACAACACGCAGCTTTTTTCTTACCTAGGGGTTTTCAGCTCGGGCTGGATTGTGCCCATGCAAAATGACCTGGCTGCAAAGCAATATGAATATATGAAGAACAATGCAGGCCTCATCAACGGTAATCTGAAGCAGTTTTGGATTTCCATGGGCGGCAAGGAAGACATAGCCTGGCAAAACTGCCAGACCATGATGGCCAAACTGGATGAAATGAAGATCAGGTATACCTATAGCGAGTATCCGGGTGGCCACGCCTGGCCGGTATGGAGAAATAACCTGTACAACTTTGCCCAGTTGTTGTTTAAATAGATAACAACCTTTAAAGTTCACGTTGTAACCCTTTGAAGGGGGCAGGGGGGGAAATAGGATGTATTTAAAAAAATGGAACAATAACATTTATAATATTATGAACAGGAATATACGCATCTCATTGAAGTTGGGACAAACAGCTTTGTTGGCTGTTATCATTGCTTTTGTTGCATTAGTGAACATACATGCTCAAAAGACAACTAAAGTGAAGCCATCAAAAAATGCCCCGATATTTACAAATGCTATTTACCAGGGTGATGACCAGGTTTATAAAGATTTTCCTTTAAAAGCCGATGAATTTTACAATCCCATTCTTCAGGGGTGTTATCCCGACCCGAGTATAACAAAGAGAGAAAATGATTACTACCTGGTATGCTCGTCATTTGCCATGTTTCCGGGAGTACCGATCTTTCATTCCAACGATCTGGTGAACTGGAAACAGATTGGTCATGTGCTCGACCGCACTTCGCAGCTGAAAGTAGAGGATTGCGGTATC
Source organism: uncultured Bacteroidales bacterium (assembly GCA_964438935.1). Lineage (GTDB taxonomy): Bacteria > Bacteroidota > Bacteroidia > Bacteroidales > UBA10428 > UBA5072. Next base: position 32,513 of record CAYTNC010000010.1, on the reverse strand, counting down.
AGTGCGGGAGTTTATGCCCCCCAGATTCTCTATAACCCGATTAATGAAACCTTTTACATGATTACGACCGAGTTTTCAGGAGGTTTTGGCAATATCGTTGTAAAAACAAAAGATCCCCTGCAGGGTTGGAGCGATCCATTCAAACTGAATTTTAACGGCATTGATCCTTCGTTATTTTTTGACGATAACGGAAAAGGCTATGTCATTCACAATGATGCACCCGACAGAGGCAAGGAATTGTATGACGGACACCGTGTAATCAAAATCTGGGAGTATGATGTGGAAAAGGATCAGGTTATTGCCGGAACCGATAAAATTATTGTTGACGGTGGTGTTGACCTTTCAAAGAAACCGATCTGGATTGAAGCACCTCATATTTACAAGAAAAACGGCAAATATTTCCTGATGTGCGCCGAAGGTGGTACCGGAGACTGGCACAGTGAAGTGATTTTTGTAAGCGATAACCCCAAGGGCCCTTATAAACCGGCCTCCAACAATCCCATCCTGACCCAACGGTATTTCCCAAAAGACCGGGCAAATAAAGTAGACTGGGCCGGGCATGCCGACCTGGTACCAGGTCCCAACGGGAAGTATTATGGTGTATTCCTCGCCATTCGTCCGAATAAAAAGGACAGGGTGAATATCGGGCGTGAAACCTTTATTTTACCTGTTGACTGGACCGGTGAATTCCCGGTCTTTGAAAATGGGCTTGTGCCGCTGGAACCCATGCTGAAAATGCCAGTGGGAGTATCCGAAAATAAAACCGGAAAAGAAGGATTTTTGCCCAACGGCAACTTTACTTACACAGAAACTTTTGCTACTGATAATCTCGATTACAGATGGATTGGACTGAGAGGGCCACGCGAGAATTTCATCTCGGTAACCAAAAAGGGATTGCAAATCAATCCGTTTCAGACCAACATCAAAGAAGTGAAACCGACCTCCACGCTGTTTTACCGCCAGCAACACAGCGATTTTTCCTTTACAACGACACTCCAGTGCAAGCCTGCTTCGGAAAAAGAACTGGCCGGACTGGTTTGTCTGCAAAGCGAAAGATTTAATTACGTGTTTGGTATTACTAAAAAGGCAAATGCTTATTACCTGTTGCTGGAGCGGACCGAAAAAGGGCAGTCGAAAGTATTGGCTAGTACTCCGATTGATATTAAAAATCCGGTTCAATTGCAGGTAAAGGCTTCAGGTGACAACTACACATTTAACTATTCCATCAATGGAGCCGACTTTGTAAACCTGGGGGGCACTGTTTCAGGCGATATCCTTTCAACTAATGTGGCAGGAGGTTTTACGGGCTGTTTAATTGGATTGTATGCAACCGCAGCCAACGATGCCAAACCGGGACTATAGTTCAATAATTGAACCACTTCAATTTAACCACTTCATTGCAATAAACATGAAACTAATGAATAGGCTGTTTGAGAAAAAAATGCACGGACAAATACATCGGGTTTGGATATTCGTTGCAGCATTTTTGCTGGTTTCACCGGTAATAAATGCACAGACCAGGCAGGCAGGAAAGGAAATCAGTTCCGACCTTTTCGGGTTGTTTTTTGAGGATATCAATTATGCAGCAGATGGCGGTTTGTATGCCGAGTTGGTTCAAAACCGTTCTTTTGAATACAACCCTGAGGAACGACACGGTTGGAACCCCTTATCTTACTGGGAATTTATTGTACCCGGCCATTCACTGGGCCAGATAAGTGTAGAAACAAAAGCACCCATCCATCCCAATAATCCGCATTATGTGGTAATGGTTGCCGAGTTCATAGGCAATTATCCACAAGTTAAAGCCAGTATTGAGCCGGGGGTTGGGTTGAAAAATTACGGATTTGATGGTATTGTAGTTCGACAAGGTGAAAAATATAATTTATCCCTATTTGCTAAATTGCTTGCCGGTGAATCAATGGATTTCCTGGTTAGTCTGCAGACACAAAAAGGGGAAGTATTGGCACAAAGTAAATTGAATGTTTCCGCAGGTTCATGGCATAAATACGAAACGCAATTAACAGCAACGGCAAACAGCGACAGCGCTTCGCTTATTGTTCTTGCAAAAAGCAGTGGCGAAGTGGCACTGGATATGATTTCCCTTTTCCCTGAAAAAACCTTTAAAAACCGCCCCAATGGTTTGCGTGCCGACCTGGCTCAGAAACTGGCCGATATACAGCCGCGTTTTATCCGGTTCCCGGGTGGCTGTCTCGTTCATGGCAACAGCCTGAACAATATGTACCGCTGGCAAAACACCATTGGCCCTGTTGAGCAGCGCAAAGCGCAGCGCAACATATGGGGATACCACCAAACAACCGGTCTGGGCTATTTTGAATTCTTCCAATTCTGTGAAGATATAGGCGCAAAGCCGGTGCCTGTATTGCCTGCTGCCGTAAGTTGTCAGAATTCAGGAGGCACACATGTTATTGGTGGTGCGGGTCAGAAAGCACTCCCCATGAATGAAATGGATGGGTATATTCAGGAGGTACTCGACCTGATTGAATGGGCAAATGGCCCGGCAACATCCACATGGGGCGCTGTACGTGCAGCAGCAGGCCACCCTGCTCCTTTTAATCTTGAATACCTGGGCATTGGTAACGAAGACAAGATGACGCCTGAATTTGAAGAGCGTTTCCGTATGATTTGCAGTAAAGTTAAAGAAAAACATCCCGAGATTACATTAATTGGCACATCAGGCCCTTTCCATAGCGGAAAGGACTTCGACAAAGGCTGGAAAATTGCCAACGACCTGAAGATTCCAATTGTTGACGAGCATTATTATGTACAGCCCGATTGGTTGTTGGCCAACCAGTACCGGTACGACAAATACGATCGCTCTATAGGTAAGGTTTACCTGGGCGAATATGCCTCATGGGGTAACCAGGTGCGCAATGCCATTGCTGAAGCAGCATACATGGCGGCACTCGAGCGCAACGGCGATGTGGTAAAAATGGCTTCTTATGCCCCGTTGCTGGCCAAAAAGGGATTTACTCAATGGAAGACAGATTTGATCTTCTTTGATAATGCTACTATTTGCCCCACTCCGAATTATTATGTACAGAAATTGTTCTCGGTAAACCGGGGTGACCGGTATTTCGACCAGGTCATTTCAAAAAATCAACAGGACACGCTGCTTTCTGGCTCTTGTGTAACTGACAGCAAAACCGGGGATGTCATCCTGAAACTGGTGAATGCGGGAAGTAATGAAAGTATCATGAAGGTCAACCTTTCCGGGTTTAAAAATATACAGGCACTGGCTGAACAAACCTTGCTTACCGGAGCATCTGAGGCAGAAAATACTTTTGACAATCCGACCAAGGTGGTTCCGCAGGTTTCTTCATTGAAAATAACAAAAAAATTCGATTACAAAGTCCCGGCCATGTCATTGACCGTGATCAGAATAAAGAGAAAAACCTGATTGAATATTCATTAATTTGTACAATTAAGGGCCTATACAGATTTCTTATTAACACAAAACAAAACTTATTTTCCAATCCCTTGCATTTGTAATATTTATTTGAAAAACGAGACGATGACAAACGCATTCTTTCATAAGTTCGTAAAGGTATGCCCGAAGAGCGGTAAAATAAGGAGTTTTATTGTGCCCGGAGGATTCTACAAGATTTTATTTCCAATTGTTGGCTTAGCTGCTTTGATCTGGATTGCTTTTCGTGTAATTCCAAAGCCCGGCAGGGTAGCCTATCCGTGTATAAAAGCCGCAACCCCACTGGCATCCGGATTTTTGGTTTACTTTGCGATACTTGCCGCATCAGCTTTAACCTTTCTGAAGACCAAAAAGAAATTTTTCCTTTCACCCTATTTTCTGACCGGGGCAATTTTGATTTTCGGTTTTACCGGTGCTTACCTGGTTACAGACACTTCAAATGGCGCGGATGTTGTGCTTCAGAATTCGGTTCATGTAGCCAATGTACCAACCGGTGAGGGAAAGGGTATCTTTCCGGGAAGGGTGGTCTGGATTCATGATCCAAATGCAACAAACAAAAATTGCAACCCAACTTCGGTAGGCCATGCCTGGTGGATGGCTGAGAATAACAATCAGGAAGTTATTGATGGTATGGTGAGCCAGGCAATTCAATCGTTGACTGACCAGGTAAATGATCAGGATTCATGGGATGCAATATTCAGGTATCACAACAATACAAGAGGAAAAGGTAGTGTGGGTTATAGCCAGGGAGAAAAAATATTTATTAAAGTTAACAACGTAAGTGGCTGGGGTGGTAATTTTAACACGTCAGATCTTTCTATTGTTACGAACAATTCATATGGCATTTCTGAAACCTCACCACAAGTAATCCTTTCCTTATTGAGGCAATTGGTTCATGTGGTTGGAATAGCTCAGAGAGATATTTATATCGGCGATCCGATCAGAAATACATATAAACATTGTTATGATCTGTGGCGCAGCGAGTTTCCCAATGTTCATTATTTGAGTCATGATAACTTTTCATCGTTGGGCAGAGAGCAGATGGTAGCCAGTACAACTGCCAGAATAAAATACTCAGATAAGGGCACTATTCTTCGTGAGGATGTTTGGGATGCTCTCAGTTTAGGCGGAGGAGCTCCTGTGACAAGCGATTATTTATATACTGTTTTTGAAAATGCGGAATACATTCTGAATATTCCTGTACTTAAGGGCCATAAACGTGCCGGAGTAACCATGTTTGCGAAGAATCACTTTGGCTCTCAAACCCGTCCCGATGCATCGCACCTGCATAATGGACTGGTGGACCCTGAAGAAACACCTAATAAGCCGGGCGTAAGCAGAACGGACTACGGAATGTACAGGGTTCAGGTTGATCTGATGGGACACCATCTGTTGGGAGGGAAAACACTTTTCTATTTACTGGATGCTTTGTGGGCCGCAGACCAGGAAATCGGCTGTCCGAAAAAATTCTCCATGGCTCCTTTTAATAATGATTGGATGTCATCCGTTTTTGCTTCGCTTGATCCGGTTGCCATTGAATCGGTAGGTTATGATTTCCTAAGATCCGAATTTACTGCAGCCCGCAATATGGGAGATGGTGCCGGTACTTATCCTCAGAAGCCAGCTGCCGATGATTATTTGCATCAGGCATCAGATACAAACTTATGGCCGGCAGGCATCAAATACGATCCCGATGGGAATGGTATTCACCTGAAAAGTTTAGGAACACATGAACACTGGAACAATGCAATTGACAAGCAATATTCCAGGAACCTTGGATTAAATACCGGCATTGAGTTAGAACAGATATTAATTCCTACCGGTGTGGAACCTGAGAAAGTTTTTTATGAAGGCTATAGTCTGGATCAGAATTATCCAAATCCCTTCAGGAACTCCACCCAAATAACCTATAAAATTCCTGTAAATGCTAAGGTATGTGTTAAAGTAATTGATGCCGCCGGAAGGGAACTGGAGACCCTGGAGAACATGAACAGGCAGGCAGGAACCTATACTGTAACATTTGATTCGAAACAGCTTCCGGGTGGTACATATTATTACAGGCTTCAAGCCAATGAATTTGTGGCAACAAAGAAATTAATAATAATGAAATAGCTTCAACCATGAATTCAATAGAATTCCTATTAATCATTAATCTAACCGGAAACATGTCATCATGTTGTTTCTATGAACTATAATTAATATATAAATTGTAAACCTATAGCAATGGTAAGAAGATTTCTTTCTGTTTTAGTCATTTTGGTTGTATCGTCTCCCCTTTTCCTACTTTCGGGTCAGACAGAGCAAGCGAAAAATCCGATCATCACCGATATGTTCACGGCTGATCCGGCACCTCTTGTATACAATGACACCTTATTCTTGTTTACCGGTCATGATACCGCAGGAGTGAAAGCTCCCAACTACAGAATGGAGGACTGGTATGTGTTTTCAACAACCGATATGGTCAATTGGAAGAATCATGGATCCTGCCTGTCGCCAAATCACTTTTCATGGGCCACCGGTGATGCCTATGCTGCGCAATGTGTATACCGGAATGGTAAATTCTACTGGTATGTTTCCACTTTTCATAAAAAAGATGAAAACAGCAAAGGTGGTGCAGCCATTGGAGTAGCAGTCTCTGAGCGGCCAACAGGACCATACCGGGATGCAATCGGTAAAGCGCTTGTGGTAAACGAGATGACCACGGATATGAAACATGGTTGGGACGATATTGACCCAACTGTGTTTGTTGACGATGATGGACAGGCATATTTGTATTGGGGTAACGGGAGTTGTAAGTATGCCCGGCTGAAGGAAAACATGATTGAACTTGACGGCCCGATTACGGCTTTCAAACCGGAAAACTTCATCGAAGGCCCCTGGGTGTACAAACGCAACGATATTTATTATCTGGTTTATGCCGGAGCAGGTACCAAACCCGAAATGATCGAATACTGCACAGCCGCGACTCCTGATGGACCATGGCATTATAAAGGCATTATTCAGGAAAACGTACCCAACAGCTTTACCACCCACCCCGGAATTGCCGACTATAAAGGGAATACCTATTTCTTCTATCATAACGGGGCGCTTCCCACCGGTAGCATGTACAGACGATCGGTATGTGTTGATTATATGTATTATAACGCAGATGGTACAATTCAGAAGGTGATACAGACCAGCGAGGGAGTTCAGCCGATTCGGCAAGTTAAGGATGCATCTGACAGGCAAGCCCAAAACCCAATCATCTATGCCGATGTGCCTGATATGTCCATGATCCGGGTGGGTGATACCTATTACATGAGCAGCACCACCATGCATATGGCTCCCGGAGTGCCGATTATGAAATCAAAGGATCTGGTAAACTGGCAAATGGTTAATTATGCCTATGATATGCTGGATGATGTGGATTCATTAAATCTGAACAACGGAAAAAGCAGTTATGGCAGAGGATCATGGGCCAGCTGTATCAGATATCATAACAATACCTACTATGTTTCTACTTTTACAGCAACTACAGGTAAAACTTACATTTATTCTACAAAAGATATCGAAAAAGGCCCCTGGAAAAAGATCTCATTTGCGCCTTCATTTCATGACCATACGCTGTTTTTTGATGATGATGGCCATATTTACATGATATACGGCGCCGGCCGACTCAGAATAGTGGAGCTGGAAGAAAATCTTTCCGGAGCGAAACCGGGAACAGACCGTGTTCTTATTGAAAATGCAAGTGCACCAGCAGGCGATAACATCATGCTGGGTGCTGAAGGCTCGCAACTTTTTAAAGTCAACGGGAAATACTATCTCTTTAATATTACGTGGCCCAGGGGTGGCATGCGCACTGTGGTTGTGCACCGGGCTGATGACATCACGGGTCCCTATGAAGGCAGACTGGTTTTTCAGGATTTGGGCGTTGCTCAGGGCGGAATTATTGACACTCCTGAAGGCAACTGGTTTGCCTATTTGTTCCGTGATTTCGGATCGGTTGGTCGCATTCCTTACCTGGTACCCATGAAATGGGAGGATGGCTGGCCGGTTATGGGTGTCGAAGGAAAGGTACCTGAAAAACTGAACCTGCCGGCCAGCAAGGGCTTAATCCCGGGTGTTGTGGCCAGTGACGAATTCAAACGCAAAAAAAAGGATGCTCCGTTGCCATTGGTATGGCAATGGAATCACAACCCCGACAACAAACTCTGGTCGGTTAAGGCCCGCAAAGGATATCTTCGACTGACAGCCGGGAGGATTGACACCTCTTTTGAAATGGCCCGGAATACGCTTACCCAGCGTACATTTGGGCCGGTTTGTTCGGGCTCAACATGTGTTGATGTCAGCGGCCTGAAAGAAGGCGGTTTTGCAGGTCTTTGTTTGTTACAGAAAAAATACGGTTTGGTGGGTGTTCGCATGGAAAATGGAAAGACCTTTCTTGTGATGGTCAATGCCGATACGCGAAAACCGGTTGAAATGCAACGGATTCCAATAAATCAAAAGATGGTGTACCTGAAGGCCGAATGCGATTTCAGAAACCGGGCCGACAGGGGGTACTTTTTCTATAGCCTCGATGGTGCCAATTGGACTCCTGTCGGAAATGAACTTAAAATGGAGTACTCCTTAATGGAACATTTCATGGGCTATCGGTTCGGACTTTTTAATTATAATACAAAATTAACAGGGGGTTATGCTGATTTTAACTATTTTCATATCAGTGATGAAGTCTCCTTTATGAAGTAACACTGCAATAACTAATTTTTTTGTTATGAAAAAGATATGTATTCTGGCCTTGTTCCTTTTTATGGTCATTGCCCTCACAAGAGCCGGTGAAAACCAGGTGGTTAGTCCCAATGGAAAATTGATTGTTACGGTTTCGGCAGAAAACGGACTTCCGGTCTATCAGGTAACCTTTGATGGTAAGCCATTTCTGAAAAAGTCACCCCTTGGGCTAAAAACAGATCTTGGTGATTTCACCCGTGAGTTAACCATGCTGGAGAAAGACGGTCCATTGGAAATTGAAACCAACTATCAGCTTCCCAACATAAAAAACAGCAATGTTCACTACACAGCGCGGGAAGGGGCGTTTGCTTTCCTGAGAGAAGGAAAAGCCTTGTTTGATGTCATATTCCGGGTTAGCAATAACGACGTGGCCTTTCGATATAAGATTTACCCGCAGGGTGAACGGTTGGTCTGCATTGTTGAGCAAGAAGCTACAGGGTTTGTATTCCCTGACAGTACAACCACTTTCCTTTGCCCGCAAAGCCAGCCCATGGTTGGTTTTGCACGCACCATGCCCAGCTATGAAACATCGTATACTGCTGATGCACCAACTGGGCAAAACGGTTTTGGTGAAGGGTATACCTTTCCCTGTTTGTTCCGGTTGCAGGATCAGGGTTGGGCGCTGATTTCCGAAACAGGCGTAAGAAGCAACTATTGTGGCAGCCGGTTGATGGGTCACCCCAATGGCTTGTACACCGTTGGATTTCCCATGCCGGGAGAAAATAATGGTAATGGTACCGTATCTCCGGGAATTTCGCTTCCGGGTTTTACACCCTGGCGTACCATCACCCTGGGTGAAACGCTGAAACCCATAGTGGAAACCACCATCGCCTTTGATTTGGTGGAGCCGCTTTATGAGGCTTCCACAACATATCAGTATGGACGCGGCTCATGGAGCTGGATTATTGGTATGGATGAAAGCACCAAATTTGATGAACAAAAAAGGTATATCGATTTCAGTGCCGCCATGGGTTATGAATCGGTTTTGGTAGACGCATTGTGGGATACACAAATAGGGCGCGATAAAATAGCTGAGTTGTCACAATATGGGGCAGGCAGGAATGTGGCACTGTTTCTTTGGTACAATTCAAATGGCTATTGGAATGATGCACCCCAGAGTCCGAAAGGAATCATGGATAATCCAATTTCGCGAAGGAAGGAAATGGCCTGGATGAAAAGCATTGGCATCCGGGGTATTAAGGTTGATTTTTTTGGCGGTGACAAGCAGATGACCATGAAGCTGTACGAGGATATCCTTTATGATGCCAATGATTATGGCCTCATGGTGATCTTTCACGGATGCACCATTCCCCGCGGGTGGGAACGCATGTTTCCCAATTTTGCGGCAAGTGAGGCAGTAAGGGCCAGTGAGAACCTCCATTTTGCCCAGGAGAATTGCGATGCTGAGGCTTTCAATGCCTGCCTGCATCCATTCATACGCAACACAATTGGCAGCATGGATTTTGGAGGCAGTACGCTTAATAAGTACTATAACAGTAAGAACAGTGCTGATATGTGGGGAGGACGCAGAATTACCTCCGATGTTTTTGCATTGGCAACCGCGGTATTGTTCCAGAGTGGCGTACAGCATTTTGCCCTTGCACCCAATAATCTTACCGATGCTCCTGAATGGGCCATCAGCTTTATGAAGGAAATCCCTGCATTATGGGATGAAGTACGCTTTATCGATGGGTACCCTGGAAAATATGTTGTATTGGCCAGGCGCCACGGGGATAAATGGTACATAGCCGGAGTAAATGCCCAAAAAGAAACCCTGAAACTGAAAGTTAAATTACCCATGCTTCAAGTTGGCACTCCAATAAAGTTATATAGCGACAATGAACAATTGAACGGGAAAGTAGCCTTGATAAAAATGAACAAAAAACAGGAACTTAACCTGATCATACCCACCCATGGAGGCATGGTGATTGTAAATTAATTCCAGAGAACATAAAAAATTTTTTTATGTGGCATGCCCAGGAAGGAAGAACGGGTAGAAAACGATGATCAGAATTAATTGGAATTTCAATCAAAACGGACTATTTATGAAACACAGATCCCTCATGTTCCTGTTCATTCTTGCCTTTCATTATGCTCCGCTGGCCTTTGCACAGGATTCACAAATTGCCAAAACAGTCCGCTACTGCAATCCGCTGCCCATGGTAACAGCACCAGGTGGTAATGCATCAGGCGACGTTACGGTCATACAGGAGAACGGCAAATATTACATGTTCTGTACTGGTGGTGGTGCATGGGTTTCTGACGATATGCTTGATTGGTCCTTTCATCGGGTTGAGCATGTTCCCGTTGCACCTGATGTAGTTAAATTCAACGGCAGTTTTTATATGTGCGGTAATGATGGTCCTCTTTTTAAAGCTGATAACCCCTTGGGGCCTTATATCAGCCTGGGAGAATGGAAAAACACGCCCGATGTTGCCGGAGGTTGGAACGGAGCTTTTGATATGGAAATATTCATTGACGAAGACAATAAGCCTTATCTATATTATGCCGGTCGGGGTGTCAGTGGTATCTTTGTTGTGCAACTCGATCCCAATGACCTTACAAGATTTGCCGGACCGGCCAGGCACCTAATCGGATTCAACAGTGATCATGTCTGGGAACGTTATGGCGAGATGAACGAGTATACAGACGTTGCCTGGGTAGAAGGGCCATGGCTTCAAAAAATCAACGGCACATACTATTTACAATATTCAGCTTCCGGAACACAATGGAAAACTTATGCCGAAGGATACTATACCTCTAAGTCGCCTATGGGGCCATTTACTTATGCTCCCAATAATCCCTTACTGCGCAAAACCGAAGGATTGGTCACCGGTACTGCTCATGGATGCATTGTTGAAGGTCCTGATCAGAACCTCTGGCAATTTTACACCATAGTTCTCTCTAATCCGCCCGGTGGACGAAGAATTGGAATGGATCGTATTGTAGTAGACGAAGATGGAAATATGACGGTTAAGGTTACCGATACACCACAATGGGCTCCCGGCGCGGTTGGTGATCCGGGTAATCTTGAAAGCCAATCTATGCCGGTAAGCATAAATAAATTCCGTGCCATGAATGCGCTTTCCAAGGTTTCTTCAGAACAACCCGGGCGCGATGCAGCATATGCCGTGGATAACTCCAGTGGTACCTGGTGGGAACCCGCACCATCGGATACAATGCCTGTATTAACAATTGAGCTTTCTCCTGCAACACGTTTTGATGTGGTTCAGTTGTTCACCATTGACGGTGTTCGTCTGTTATTTAACGGCAGCAGGTGGGGCTTCGGAAGGCGTCCGGCAGCTGCGGCATCAGCTACCGGATCAACGTCAGTGACAGCTTCAACGGCTCAGCAACAACCCCTGCCCGATATTTATCAATATAAAATTGAAGTGTCTATGGATGGAAAGACATATAACACCGCGCTTAACCAGTCGAAGAATACAATCTCCCGAAATACAGTTTTTGAAGATATTCCTCCTGTAAAATGTCGTTTCGTTCGCTTGACTATGATAAACTGGCCCAAATCCACACCTCTTGGGATTATCGAATTCACCGTATTTGGAAAGCCTGCAGGTTCTTTGCCTGCACAGGAGCCAATTCCGGGTGCGTCCTGATCTAAAAATTGTACGGGTTAAGCTGGAACACATGCAATGGAGCCATGATTACACGAAAGTTTACTGAGATTACAAAGGATCAATATTTACTAATTAATAAACCATGAAAAAACTAATATTCATTAATTTACTGATTGCCGCATCAATCAGTGGAGTCTGTTTGGCCCAGTCTGGTCAGAGTTCTAATGTTTTTAGTGCCGATACAGCACATGCCTCACCCTACAATCTGTCAGGAGCTAAGTATCCGCGTATTGAAGCCGATTCCAGGGTTTCTTTCCGCTTTAAAGCACCTGATGCACAAAAAGTTCAGGTTTCAATCAACAACGTTCCGTTTGATATGATTAAGGGCAATGATGGTGTTTGGACATACACCAGTGAACCGCAGGATGCGGGTTATCGCAATTACTGGATGATTGTTGACGGTGCTGTTGTGCTTGATCCGGCTACCGATGCTTTCATCGGTTATGGTCACATGTGCAATGGTTTTGAAATACCTGATCCGGATGGTGGTTTTTATGCATTGAAAGATGTGCCTCATGGCAATGTACTGATCAAGAATTACTATTCCAAGGTAGCCAAATCCTGGCGTCATATCTTTGTATACACACCTCCTGATTATGATAAGAATACATCGGCCCGTTATCCTGTCCTTTACCTACAGCATGGGGGAGGCGAGGATGAAAGGGTATGGATTGAAATGGGACGAACCAATTTAATACTTGACAACCTGATTGCTGAAGGGAAAGTCAAACCCTTTATTGTGGTTATGGAAACCAGCGCAGTTGGTCCTCAATTTCCAATGGGTCCCCGTACCGGCGCTCTCGGGTCTGGTGCTCCGCGCCCCGGTACTGCAGTCGCTGGAACGCCTGCTGCTCCTGCTCCAGGTGCAGCCCCGCGTCCCCGTTTCTCATTTGATACTTATGCAGAACTGATGATCAGCGATATGATCCCTTGGGTAGATAACACCTTCCGAACATTGGCTGATCAAGAGCATCGTGCTATGTCAGGACTATCAATGGGTGCCATGTGCACCAAATCGGTCACGCTGGCTCATCTCGATAAATTTGCATATATCGGTCTCTTCAGTGGTGGTACTATCGCTCCTGCAGAAATTACAGATAAGTCCAAGGTTAAACTCGTTTTTATGAGCTATGGCAGCCGCGAAAGAGGCTCAGAAGGAGTGAAAAATGCAACTGACGTGCTACAACAAGCAGGTATAAAGAGTGCTTCCTATGTTTCACCGCTTACGGCACATGAATGGCAAACATGGAGACGGAGCCTTCGTGAGTTCGCACCTCTTCTTTTTAAAGATTAAGTGAATTAAGCTGTTTTGATATTTCAGACAGGCATCCAACCCTATCATTTTGATAGGGTTTTTTTATATAATCCCACTTCCTCATTCACTAATAAATAGTCCATTCATCAACGATACTTGCTGCAGTTGTTCTCGACGAAACTATCCAATACTGCATTAAATCACTGCTTTTCGATATTCCTTCTGCCATAAAAGTGTTAAAATTCATTCCTCAAATGTTAAAGGAGATGATATAAATAGGGTATCACATCATGTTAAGGTCATATTATTAGAAAATCTTTGAGCTCTGAAGATTATATTTTGATCTAATCCTAATTAGTATTTCTTATTTCTAGCCTATGACGAAAGCCTGTTAAAAACCGGTTATTGTAGAGCCGTGTATTGTACTATACAAAATCTGCATTTTCCTATTTCAGAAAATCTTTGAGCTCTGAAGATTCTATTTTGATCTCGTCCAATTATCATTTCATATCTCTAGCCTATGACTAAAGCCCAGTTTAAAAACCTGGCTCATGTAGAGCCGTGTATTGTATTATACAAAATCTGCATTTTCCTATTTCAGAAAATTTGTTTTTACTAACACAATTCATTATGAAAAAACAAACTAATTATTTAACATTATATAGAACACGCATAAAGAAACCCTTACTAATTATTGGGTTGGTAATGGTTGCGCTTGTTCTCAGTGTACATCAAATTGATGCCAAAGAAGGTGACAAGGATTTTAATACAAAATCCGGTGAATTACAACAGATGACTGTATCCGGGGATGTGAAAGATGAGACTGGACAGCCTATGCCAGGAGTAAACATTCAGGTTGAAGGTGTTGCCGGCGGATCAACAACTAATGTCTCAGGAAAATATACCATTGTTGTACCTGACGCCAATGCAGTACTCGTCTTTACTTTTATAGGTTATAATCAGGTAAAAGAGGTTGTTGGTAGCAGAACAATTATTGATGTCAATATGGAACTCAGTTTTGAGGCCCTTGATGAAATAATTGTTGTAGGTTACGGTACTCAAAAGAAAAAGGACCTTACCTCGGCGATTGCAGTTGTAAATCCTATGGAACTTAAAAAATCTCCTGTAGCTAATGTTACAAGTGCTATGATTGGTCTTACTCCCGGTGTTGAAGTACAGAGCAACCAGGGCGCCCCCGGCATGGCTCCAACAGTGAGGATCCGCGGGGTTGCCAGTACAAATAATACCAACCCTCTTTATGTTATTGACGGTATTCCAAATGAAAACCCCAATGTAAATACTAATGATATTGAAAGCATGCAGATATTAAAAGATGCTGCTTCAACTGCAATTTATGGTTCACGGGGTGCAAATGGGGTTATCATAATCACTACCAAGGCCGGTAAAAAAGGTGCTCCTAAAGTAAGCTATCAGGGATATTACGGATGGGAAAAAGCATGGAAACTTGTTAAAAACAGCACTGACATTTCTGATTGGGCTCAGGTGGTGTATGAAAACAATACCGCAGGCGGAACCACTGCTCCTCTACTTGCCCTTGATATTCTTGCTCATGAGGATGACGGTGAATATGTATATTATGACCCGGGTATTAAGACTGACTGGATGGAAGAAATATTCCAGACTGGTACCATTATGGAGCATACTTTTGATATTTCTGGTGGTTCAGATGCAGGAAACTATTATTTCTCGGCCAATCAGTATAAGCAGGATGGTATTATGATTGATACTCCCTATAAAAGATATGGAATGCGTATGAATTCGAACTGGCAAGCCGGTAAATTCAAATTTGGCGAAACCCTGTCCTTTACTTATTCCCAGAACGAATTAGAAGATGCTAACGGTGGCCGTTCAAATATTGAAGAAGCGCTCAAAATAACTCCCAATATCCCGGTATATAATCCGGATGTATTGGGTGGATATTCAGGATACAACGCTACCAATAATGGACACGATGCCAGTAACCCGGTTGGCTCGGCTTATCGCGCTTCAAATATTAATCAAAACAGGAATATTGCATTAAGTGTATATGGTGATTATGAAATTCTTAAAGATCTTACTTTCCGCAGTACTTTTGGTATTGAAAACTCGCAGGCTCTTAATAAAAATTTCACTTTAGAGACCTATATGATACCAAAAAATTATTCTACAACTACACTAAGTAATGGTTCTACCACAAATGTTTCCTGGGTTTGGGAAAATCAGCTGACTTATCATAAGATAATTGGCGATAATGATTTTACATTAATGGGAGCTTATACTTCTGATTATTTTCACCAGGATAATTTTACCGCAAATGGTGCTGTAATACAGACAGAATTTCATGATGTTTTAGGGAAAACCGAAGGCAACTGGACCGTTGGCGGTGGTGAAAGTACAGGAACACGCATTTCATATCTTGGACGTTTAACTTATTCGTTTAAGGGCAAATATATTATGAATGCCAATTTCAGGCGTGACGGTTCTTCCAAATTCTCAGCAGCAAACAGATGGGGTGATTTCCCTTCAGCTTCTGTTGCATGGC
Organism: uncultured Bacteroidales bacterium; assembly: GCA_964438935.1. Lineage (GTDB taxonomy): Bacteria > Bacteroidota > Bacteroidia > Bacteroidales > UBA10428 > UBA5072. The sequence continues at coordinate 16,866 of CAYTNC010000010.1, read as the reverse complement.
GTATCAGCGAGGAGCCATTTCTTAAAAGCATTCAGCAGATCAGTAACCTGAAGCTAAGGATAAGCTATGGCGCTGTAGGTAACGACAGGCCTGTTGGATATTATACTTATGTACAGGGGTTGAATTCCGGCCAGGATTATTCATATAATGGTGCTAAGTTATCAGGCGTTACACAGACCAATTTCAGCAATCCCAATCTTAGATGGGAAGTCGTTAAAGACTTTGATATTGGCGTTGACATAGGAGTATTTAAAGGCGCTTTGGAAGCCACTGTTGATTATTACGACAAACGTACGGAAGATATGATAATCGGAGTTCCCATTCCGGCTTCAACCGGTGGTGGCACCAATCCCTCAATCAATAAAAACCTGGGCCAGATAAAAAACAGCGGATTCGAATTTTCAGCTATTTATCGCGACAAAATCGGAGATCTGGACTTTTCATTATCAGCAAATCTGGCTACTCTGAAAAACAAAGTAACAGATATGGCCAATAATCCATTAAATGGTGGTGCTATAGAAAGTAATACAAGTATAACAAAAACAGAAAAGGGACATTCCGTTGGTGAATTCTATGGATATAAAATGCTGGGAGTATTTCCTGACCAGGCCGCTGTAACTAATTATACCTGGACCAACCCTGCAACCAATGTTACAAGTCCGATACAGCCACTTGCCAGAGAAGGTGATGTGCAATTTGCTGATCTGAATAACAATGGTAGAATTGATGCAGATGATCGTACTTATATTGGTTCTCCTATACCTGACTTAACTTACAGTTTTACGGCAAATCTTGCCTATAAGGGATTTGACTTATCTGTAATGTTCCAGGGTGTATCGGGAAATGAAATAGCTTCTGAGTTACTTTTCTGGACAGAAGGTATGCATAATAACTTCAACGTAGGTACAAACACTGCTGACCGCTGGACTCCCGAAAACAGAAACACCAGTATTCCAAGAGCAGTTCGTAACGACCCCAATGGAAATATTACTAAATTTTCCACCAGACATATTTTCGATGGTTCCTATTTAAGGCTTAAGACTGCCCAGTTGGGATACACGCTTCCAAATAAAGTTACTGATTTTATGAAAATAAGTAACTTAAGAATGTATGTGGCCGGACGTAATCTATTTACTGTTACCGATTATCCTTTCTTCGATCCTGAAATCGGTTCGGGTGCTTTAGGTACCGCTGGTACTGCGAATACTTCAAGAGGTATTGATAATGGTTATTACCCGCAGGCACGGACCTTTATAATGGGAATTCAAGTTGATTTTTAACATTTAATATTACTATGATGAAAAATATAATATTAGTAATCTTAATCGGTTGTTTATTTATCACTTCTTGTAGCGACGACTTCCTTATGGAGGAGTTTAATAAAGGAGTGTACGACCCTGAGACTTTTTATAACAATGAGACCCATGCAAATCAGGCTCTTAATGCTGCATATTCCGTGCTTAATGACTTTGGCAACGGTTATGGCTGGACAGTAGGTATTATGCATTTTGTCCATGGCGATGATCTTTATCAGACTGGTAATGCATCAGGTTTTAACGGCTGGGGATCAGCTTCAGATTTAGTGTTTACTTCCACTTTAGGTGAAGTTGCAGATATGTGGGCTGGATCATATGCCGGTATTTTAAGAAGTAATATTGCTCTTCAGGCTATTCCTAATGCAAAGGCTATTGCGGTAACCGAAGCAACATTTACCGATGCTGATGTAAATAACATGATGGGACAGGCGCACTTTTTAAGGGCTTACTATTACTATAATTTATTCCAGTATTTTCCACAGGATAGAATTATCCTTTGGAGAACTGAGGCTAAATCTGAGGCAGAATTATTCAAAGCTCCCGCACCACGCGACAGTATCTTGAATTTTATTGTATCAGATCTTAAAAAAGCTGAAAGTCTGCTCACTGGATTTACCAATGTAACAGCAGGTTATGATAAATTTCGCGCTTCACGCGGAGCAGCTGTTGCTCTTTTAGGTAAGCTTTATATGAATGAAGGGATGTATGCCGAAGCTGCGGTTGAGTTTGCAAAAATATTACCCGGCATAGGAGACCCTGATTACGGCACTTATACTCTTCTTGATAATTACAGAGATCTTTTCTTAAGAACCAATGAAAATAACGCTGAATCTATTTTTGAAGTTCAATTTGATAACTTAACCGGTGCTGCAGGTTTTGGTGGTAACGACGTAAACTGGATATTCCAGAATTTTACGCTGAATCGTACATCATGGAGTACGATATGGTTTAATTTTGCCGCACCTGGATTCAAGCTTAATGAATTTGAACGTTGGCCTGAGAATATTGGCGCTGACCCGGATTCAACTGTATACGACTACAGAGCTTATGCAACATTATGGGGTGTTCCCGGTGGGGCTAATTTCACTGAAGCTGGTACAGTAAAGGATTGGTATGCACAAGGCTGGCATAACGAGTCAGTTATTGGAGTAGCAGGAGCATTTGGCATACGTAAATATGCTCTCGATAATACTGCTGATGCCCCTGCAGGATTGGATCCTTTATGGTCCGATAATAATGTAAGAATTATACGTTTGGGTGATATTTATCTGCGCTATGCCGAATGTATGGCTCAGTTAAATCCTGCCAATGTTACGCCTACTGATGTTAACAGTGCTGTTTATTGGGTTGATAAGATCAGAGAGCGTGCAAACAGACCAATGATTGATCAGGCACAACTTTTAAGCGCCCGTGCAGGTGTATATGGACAATTGCCTGCTTCAACTGCTCTTATGGCAGCTAAAGGCTGGACTTTAATGCAGCTAATCGAGCATGAACGTTTTGTTGAAGGATTTGGCGAAGGTTGGAGAAAAGAAGACCTGAAACGGTGGAGAAAAGGTGCTGATTATGTAACAGGTAAATCAGGATGGACCGGATGGGAATCACTCATATTACCAATTCCACAGAGTGAAATGGACAGAAATCCAAATTACTAGGAATAAAAGGATTTGAAATAAAGAAAGAGGCTGCCCGTAACTTTTGGACAGCCTCTTTTTCTATTGAATACAACTCGTTTTTTGTTCAAAAAAAGGTACGCCCGGAATGGCATATTTTTTCATTGCTTCCTGGTTGATATCCACACCAATTCCTGGTTTTTCCGATACTTTAATAAAACTATTTTCAACCCAGTCCCCCTCACCATAGGTGACAATCTCCTTAAACATGGGGTTGGTATGAAAGTAGGATTGCCACTCCATAATAACAAGGAATCTAAAACCGAAGAAAAGAAGTTGTTTCAAAGACTTCGCAGAAACAGAGTCTAATTAATTGGCCAATATTCGGATTAAGATACAAAATATTATCTTTGGAATATTTAAAGCTTTCAGGAATCATTAAAAGGATAAAATACTCCTATTAAATTGTCGCTTATGAAACGTTCAGTATTGCTTTTGTCATTCATTGCCCTGATTTTTGGAATTAACCAGGCATTTGCCCAGAATCCGATTGTTCATGATCAGTTTACTGCCGATCCGACCGCACGGGTTTTTAACGGAAAGGTTTATTTGTTTCCTTCTCATGATATTCGTGCCAAAGAAGGCATGGGACGTCCGGGTTGGTTCTGCATGGCGGATTACCATGTGTTCTCATCAGAGAATCTTACCGACTGGACAGACCATGGGGTTATCGTCAGTCAGAACAAGGTACCCTGGGTTGATTCCACGTCTTACAGCATGTGGGCGCCTGATTGTATTTACAGGAATGGCAAATACTATTTTTACTTTCCTGCCAACAGCAATCAGAAAGTTACCGGCAGAAGGTCGTTTGGTATTGGTGTAGCCGTAGCCGACAAACCCGAAGGGCCCTATGTTCCGCAACCCGAACCAATTAAAAACCTGCCGGGTATTGATCCGAACGTTTTTATCGATAAAGATGGACAGGCTTATATTTATTGGTCAATGGGAAATATTTTTGTGGCAAAACTGAAAGACAATATGCTGGAACTGGCTTCGGAACCGCAGGTAATTAAAGAGCTTCCTCAAAAAGGTTTGAAAGAAGGGCCCTGGCTGTTTGAACGCAACGGAATTTATTACATGACTTATCCGCATGTGGAAAATACCATTGAACGGCTCGAATATGCCATAGGTGACAATCCAATGGGGCCGTTTAAGTTTGCCGGTGTTATCATGGACGAATCGCCCGTGAATTGCTGGACCAACCACCATTCATTTATAGAATACAATGGCCAGTGGTATTTGTTTTACCACCAGAATGCCTATTCACCCAATTTCGACAAGAACCGGTCGACCTGCATCGACAGTATGTTTTTCAATGCCGATGGAACCATTCAGAAAGTTGTGCCAACGCACCGTGGAGTAGGACTGACCAAAGCTTCCGGGAAAATAGAGATCGACAGGTATAGTTCCATCAGCGAGAAAGGGGCAGCAGTTGAATTCATTGATACATCATACCGGTTTAATGGTTGGAAGACCGTCTTTGATAAAAAAGATGCCTGGATCCAATACAATGCGGTTGATTTTGGTAAGAAAAAGCCCAAAACCATTAGGTTAAATACGAGTTCCTTAACCGGTGGCACCATCCAGATCCGGCTTCATAACCCCAATGGACCAGTGATATCAGAGATTGTCATTCCTAAAAACAGCAATTGGACTGTTGTCAAGGCTAAAGTGAAGAAGGCCCTACCCGGAGTTCAGAACCTGGTGGTCCTGTCAACCGGAGATCAGCCTGTGCAGGTTGATTGGGTTAGTTTTAAATAAGCGGTTTTGAGATCAAGTGAAGTAGCATGGTTACATTTAAAACCTTCGCCATAAGGCTGATCTGCATCTTGCTCGTTATTCCATTTCCCTGCAGGGCTCAGATTAGTGCAAATGATGAGAAAACTCAGACTGAATGCGGCACTGAGCCAATTTTCCGATATACCAATCCAATAACAAGGGACAGCGCTATTTCCATGCGCGATCATTTTATTATTAAGGTTGGCAACAAGTGGTTTTGTACCGGTACATCTAATCCGGTGTGGACCGGGCACAATCCCGGTGTCCGCCTGTTGGTTTCTGATGACCTGATTCACTGGAAACAACATTCCTGGATCATTGATGCCGGTAAACTGCCGGCTGATTGTATGTATAACGGACGATTCTGGGCCCCTGAAATTCACTTCATTCAAAACAAATACTGGCTGACTGTCAACAGTGGTAAGGTTACTGGTGAGGATCCAAAAGGGATGAATACCCACAGCATTTGGCTATTTGCATCTGATCAGGTTACGGGTCCCTATAAACTGGTAAACGGACCTCTTACTCCCCAATACAACAATGATGCGACCCTGTTTGAGGACGAGGATGGAAAAACCTATCTGTATTGCAGTGGAAACGGACTTTTTCAGGCAAGAATTGACCTGGCTTCCGGAAAATTGATTGGTACAATTGAAAAGTTCCTCGATAAAAGAGAGCCCGGCTATCCCGAGTGGATGGTTGGAGGAATCGAAGGCCCCTTTGTGATTAAAAAAGAAGGGACCTACTTCATGTTCTTTTCCACATGGACCCGTGGCTATGAGGTTGGACTTTTAAAATCGAAATCACCATTGGGTCCCTGGGAATTGGTTTCGCGTGAACCCATATTTGGTACCCGAAAAAAAGGATACCGCCCGGAACTTGCTGTCAGTGGAGAATACGAACATTTGGAGTTTCAGGATACAGAGGATCCCTATTGTGAAACCGGTCATAATGCTCTGTTTGAGGGGCCAGACGGTAATCTGTGGAGCTCCTGTCATTACATGATGTACGATAAGCGTCCATATCCTTATTGTCCGGATCTTCAGGAATGGGAAAAAACGCCCCAGATGGGCATTGAGCCGGTATACTTTAAGGAGGGCTTATTTCATATTATTGGTCCTACATGGACAGAGCAAAAGGTAGTATTCTAAGATCAAACCGTTAAATATTTCAAAACTTAAGAAATGAAAAAAAAATGTTCTTTAGTCACACAAAAGCATTTTGTTGCTTTGGTGGCATTGCTGGGATTTGCAGTGGCAGCATTTCTGCCTTTTACAGCAAAAGCCCAATTGCCCATCTATCTCAACACGTCTTATTCTTTCAAAGAGCGTGCAACCGACCTGGTTTCACGCATGACACCTGAAGAAAAGCAAAGTCAGCTTGGCAATACCATGCCTCCGATTCCGCGTTTGGGCGTTAAGAAATACGATGTTTGGGGCGAGGCCCTGCATGGCGTTATGGGCAGAAACGATAACAGCGGGATGACTGCCACTTCATTTCCCAACAGTGTGGCTGTTGGTTGTACCTGGGACCCTGAGCTGATTAAGCGTGAAACCAATGTAATTGCCGATGAAGCCAGGGGCTTCAATTTTAATTATATTTTTACACTTACCTATTGGTCTCCTGTCATTGAACCTGCAAGGGACCCCAGGTGGGGCCGTACAGCTGAAACTTTTGGGGAAGACCCTTTCCTCGTATCGCAAATTGGAAGTGGCTTTATTCGGGGATTGATGGGTGACGATCCAACTTACCTGAAGACCGTTCCATGCGGCAAGCATTACTTTGCCAACAATACCGAGTTCAATCGCCATAATGGCAGCTCAGATATGGACGACCGTGACATCAGGGAGTTTTATCTTTTCCCCTATAAAAAATTGATTCAGAAAGACAACCTGCCGTCAATCATGACCGCCTACAATGCGGTTAACGCAATACCCATGTCGGCCAGCATATTTTATGTCGACTCGGTGATCCGCAAGACCTATGGAATGGATGGTTATGTTACCGGCGATTGTGGTGCCATATCCGATATGTTAACCGGTCACCGTTTTGCAAAAAATGCAGAAGAAGCAACATCAATGGGTCTCAAATCGGGAGTCGACTGCGATTGCGGCAGCGTATACCAGGCCAGTGCCATTGCGTCATTGGAAAAGGGATTAATTACCGACGCCGACATGGACAGGGCTTTGGTTAACCTGTTTACCATAAGGATGAGGTTGGGAGAATTTGATCCTCCGTCCAAAGTCCCTTATGCAGGCATCAAGCCGGGCATAATCAACGATCCTTCGCATAACGACCTGGCTCTTGAAATTGCTACCAAAACCCCGGTGCTTCTGAAAAACAATACTGTTGCCAAAACCGGAAAGAAGGCGCTTCCACTTGGTTCAGGAAGCATTAAAAAAATTGCAATTCTTGGCCCCCAGGCCGACAAGACTGAATTGGGCGATTATTCAGGAGAAGTGGAAGCGCGGTATAAGGTTTCTCCGATAACCGGAATTCAAAACTACATTGAACAGAATAAGCTGAATATTGAGGTTGTATCGAAACTGGGTGGTAATACTGACAAACGGACAGATTTCTTCAACATGGTGAAATTCTCAACTGTTACTAAAGCCGGCGCCGTTAAGGAATTTGATGCAACCAAATTCGATGCATCCGCCAACGGCCTGATTACATCGGCAAGATTCGGCATGAGTTCTGTTCGGGGAATCAAAGATGGCGACTGGACCTTGTATCATAGTGTGGATATTACCGATGTGGATTCCATCCGTTTCAATATGTCGGTTTCCGGAGATGGCGGTACCATTGAAGTCCGTGTAGGATCTGCAACCGGTAACATACTTGCTTCCAAAAAGGTTGCTGCTCCACAGCAGGCAGGTGGTTTTTTTGCACGTCCACAGAATGTTTCTGCAAAGCTGAATACACTGGGTATTACAGGACCGCAAACCGTTGTCCTGGTTTACCGCGAAGCTGAAGTACCTGCAACTGACCAGGAAACCCTTAATATGGCTGCTGCTGCTGATGTGGCACTTGTTTTTGTTGGTACCGACCAGTCTACCGGTCGCGAAGAGTCAGACCGGTTTAACATTTCACTTCCCGGTAACCAGAATGAACTGATTCAATCTATAGCAGCTGTTAATCCCAATACCATTGTTGTTATCCAGGGTATGGGTATGGTTGAAGTTGAAAAGTTTAAAAACAATCCGAACATATCCGGAATAATCTTCACCGGATATAATGGTCAGGCGCAGGGAGCTGCAATGGCCAGGATACTGTTTGGTGAGGTGAATCCCGGTGGAAAAACAAGTATCACCTGGTACAAATCACTTCAGGATCTGCCCGATTTTAACGACTACACCTTGAGAGGCGGATCAGGAAAAAACGGCAGAACATACATGTATTTCAACAAGGATGTTTCGTATGAATTTGGATATGGCTTGTCTTATACAACTTTTGAATACAGCAATTTCAGAATCAGCAGAACAAGTATTACACCCAACGATAAGGTAACTGTTTCTGCGGATGTGAAAAATACCGGTTCTGTTGATGGCGACGAGGTTGTACAGGTTTATGTGAAAACTCCTGATAGCCCGGCATCACTCGAAAGACCCATAAAACGCTTAAAGGGCTTTAAGCGTGTAACCATTCCCCGCGGACAAACCAAAACTGTTTCTATAGATATTGATTGTGCCGATTTGTGGTTCTGGGATGCCAAAGGCAAGCGAATCACCTTTGACCAGGGCAAATATATATTCGAAATCGGAGCCTCGTCAAAGGATATCAAAGGAACAGTGGAAACAGCTATGAGTGGTGCATACAAAGCAAAATTGACTACCGTGGTTGCCGATTGCGACAAGGTGGTATTACAGCCCGGAAATACTGCACAAATGCGTGTTTCTGCCTCCATGTCAGATGACAGTTTCTATGATGTCAAAAAAGCAAAAGTTGCCTACAAAAGCAACAATACTACTGTTGCCACTGTTGACGCCAATGGCAAGGTTGTGGCAATCGGCCCCGGCACAGTATCTCTTTTTGCAGAGGTTACTGTTGACGGTACAACCTTATCAAACAATGTAGCCGTCAAGGTAATGCCCGATCTTTCACCGAAATCGATCAAGGTAAGCGGGAAAGATATTACCGGATTTAACAAGGATACCAAGGCATACAGTTTTCTGCTTAAAAACAATGCAAAGCTTCCTGTAATTACAGCCAGTGCAATGAGCAGCAATATTGCAGTGGAGATTGAACAGGCAAAAGGTTTGCCAGCAACAGCAATTGTGAGGTTTGTTGACCATGCCACCTCGGATATAAATACGTACTATCTCAATTTTGACGTACAATCAGTAAGCGATGAATTTGATGGTCCGGTTGGCAAGCAATGGCAATGGATTCGTGAAAATCAGGCCAACTACAGCCTTTCTAAGAATCCAGGGGCACTTACCATTACTACTGAAACAGGTGACGTTTCTGAAAATAGCAACAATGCCAAAAACGTACTGCTTCAAAGTGCCAACAGCGACTGGACTGCAGAAACAAAGCTGGTTGGTTCACGTATTCCTTCGCAACCCGAAAATGCTGGGATTTTGGCATATCAGGACGAAAATAATTTTGTAAAGCTGATGCTCAGGGCTGTTACCAAAACAAGCCGTTCAGGTTGGAATACCACCGGTTCACAAGTGCAACCCGGAACTATTGATCTTGTTGTGGAAGAAAACGGTATTGCCAAATCATTTGCATCATTCAACCTCAGGGAAGCAATTACTGGCAACAATACACTGATTCTTAAACTGGAGAAAAAGGGAGACACTTACACCGGTTATTATTCAATTAATGGTGGAGCGTTTGAGAAACTTGGGGTTGCCAATGGGATGCTGAAGGACATCAAGGCCGGTTTAATGGCGTGTGACGGGGTTATTATTCAAAGCATGAAAAATACCTACTGGTTTGACCCGGATACCACCAAGCCCAATACACCCTTTGATGTGACTTTCGATTATTTCAGGATTGTCAATAATTAAATACAGTTGATTCAATGGAGTGAGGCTGTGCAGAAAGTCATAGAATGAGGATGTGGAAAAAATCCGATAATCGAAGCCGTCATTGCGAACGAAGTGAAGCAATCTCAATTCATGACATGAGATTGCTTCGGTCGTGCCTCCCTCGCAATGACGAATCACAAACCTTTTTAGACCGCCTCATGTTTTGATTCATAACGATTGTTTTTGAAGATGGCAGTCTACCCAAACAGAAATTTTTCTATCTTTACAGTTATTGCGAAAGTTATCGTGAGAGTATAGCAATTTCTCTTCGAGGAATTTTTGTATGTGGTTGAAAGTCTAATTAATAGAAACAATATGAGAAAAACGCTGCTCCTGTCTGTTTGCATGGTAGTAACAGTTCTGCTGTCGGCACAGCAATATCCCTTTCAGAATCCCAATCTGAGCTCTGAAGAGCGTGCCCGCGACCTGATCTCCAGGCTGACACTTGAAGAAAAGGCCCTGTTGATGTGTGATCAGTCGGATGCGATTCCGCGCCTGGGAATAAAAAAGTTTAACTGGTGGAGCGAGGCCCTGCACGGGTATGCCAACAACGACAATGTTACGGTTTTCCCTGAACCTATTGGTATGGCTGCATCATTTAACGACAAGCTGGTATTTGATATTTTCAATGCAGTATCTGACGAAGCCCGTGCCAAATACAACCAATGGATCCAAAACGGTAATGAAAACAAGCGATTTCTAAGCCTTTCGGTATGGACTCCCAATGTGAATATCTTTCGTGATCCGCGCTGGGGTCGCGGACAGGAAACATACGGAGAGGATCCCTATCTGACTTCGCGCATGGGTGTTCAGGTGGTGAAAGGATTACAAGGCCCCGCCGATGCCAAATACCGCAAGTTGCTGGCTTGTGCCAAGCATTATGCTGTTCATTCGGGTCCGGAATGGAGCCGTCACGAGCTTAACCTGAACAATGTGAATCCACGGGAATTGTATGAAACCTATCTTCCGGCCTTTAAGGCATTGGTTCAGGAAGCTGATGTGCGGCAGGTTATGTGCGCCTATCAGCGGCTTGATGATGAGCCATGTTGTGGAAACACACGCTTGCTGCAACGCATTTTGCGTGATGAGTGGGGCTTTAAACATATTGTTGTTTCGGATTGCGGAGCCATAACTGACTTTTTCAATTCGCATAAAGTTTCCTCCACCCCGGTACATGCTGCATCTAAAGGTGTACTGGCCGGTACCGACGTGGAGTGTGTGTGGGAAAACTATCCCTACAAAACGCTGCCCGATGGTGTTGAAAAAGGATTGCTTAAGGAGGAAGATGTTGATAAAAGCCTGATGCGTGTGTTGATGGGTCGTTTCGACCTGGGCGATTTCGATGATGATGCTCTGGTGCCCTGGGCGCAAATACCACCTTCCATATTGAACAACGAAAAACACCGCCAGCTGGCACTTGACATGGCCCGCCAGACCATGACACTGCTTCAGAACAACAACAACATCCTGCCCTTGTCCAAATCAGGAAAAAAAATTGCTGTGATTGGCCCCAATGCTGAAAATGAAGTGATGTTGTGGGGAAATTACAACGGCACTCCTGTTCGCACTATTTCTATCCTGGCCGGAATTAAAACAAAACTTTCCGGAAACAAAATCTTTTATGACAAAGGCTGCGATCTGGTTGAAGACAAGGTAACCGACAGCTATTTCGGACAAGTTTTAACTGACGGAAAGAAAGGGTTTAAAGCCACCTATTGGAACAACCCCAATCGTGAGGGACAAAGCGTTACCACGGTTCAAATAGTCAATCCGATTAAAATGACAACCGCCGGACAACACGAATTTGCATCAGGTGTGAAACTTGAAGGGTTTTCTGCATTGTTTGAAGCAGCATTCACTCCGAAAGTGAGTGAAGAACTGGTATTTAAATGCGGCGCCACCGGATCTTTCGAACTGATTGTCAATGGTGAATCATTGCAGAAATACGAAAACTGGCGCACCTTACCATCACGCATTCCTTTTAAAGTAGAAGCCGGCAAAGAATATAAGATTGAAATCCGCTATGCGCAGCTCAACAACTGGCAGGCCAATATTGAATTCGACTTTGGCAAAGAAATGGATGTGGATTATACAGAACTTGTCAACAAACTAAAGGGTATTCAAACTGTGGTGTTTGTGGGTGGCATATCGGGTAATCTTGAAGGAGAAGAGATGCCTGTTTCGTACCCGGGTTTCAAGGGTGGAGACCGCACCAATATGGAGTTGCCTGCGGTGCAACGGAATTGTTTAAAGGCGCTGAAAGCTTCAGGAAAAAAAATCATATTTGTAAATTGCTCGGGATCTGCCATTGCACTTGCTCCCGAAACCCAGTCGTGCGATGCCATACTTCAGGCATGGTATGCCGGCGAATCAGGCGGTCAGGCCATTGCTGATGTGCTTTTCGGCGATTTCAACCCGGCCGGAAAACTGCCCATAACATTCTACAAAAACTCCGACAAACTGGGTGATTTCGAGGATTATTCGATGAAGGGCCGCACTTACCGTTACACAACCGATTACCTTTTTCCTTTCGGATTCGGACTCAGTTATACACGTTTTGAGTTTGGCAATGCCATACTCAGCAAAAACAGCATCAAACCCAATGAAAAGGTGCAACTGACCATCCCCGTTAAAAATGCAGGTAAACGCAATGGCACTGAGATTGTTCAGGTGTATGTGCGCAAGGTAAATGATGTCGATGGCCCGCTGAAAACACTACGCGGATTCAGTCGCGTTGAAGTGCCTGCTGGAAAGACACAGTTGGTGACTATTGAACTTCCGGCTTCATCGTTCGAGTTCTACGACTGGGGACAGCGCAAAATGACTGTTACTTCCGGCGAATACGAAGTGTATTACGGAAACAGTTCTGATCCAAAAGATTTGAAAACTACCACCATTAAGATTTCCGAGTAAAATGAAATTCCGTATATTCATCATTGGATTGCTGTTGTTGGGCAATACAGGGGCCTGGTCACAACAGGTCACTGTGGTTGCACCTAATGGCAGGATCAGGGTTCAGCTGTTCAATCAGCAACAGGCCACTGCCGGTGAATGGTATTTAAATGTGAACTACATCATCAACGGCAAAAGCAGTGAAGCCATACCCCGTATTAACCTGGGTTTGGTGAGAGAAGATCAGGACTTCTCGAAAGATCTCAGGTACCTGAAAACCGGCAAACAAGTTCTGGTTAATGAGCAATATACGGCCATACATGGTAAGCGAAGCCATTGCAGCAATTCAGCTCATGAATTGGTGGTTTACTTTGAGAATACTAAAAAATCAAAATTTAACCTGATCATCAGAGCTTACAACGACGGCGTGGCGTTCCGGTATGAATTTCCCGATAAAGAAGGCTCTTATGTGGTTCAGGATGAGCTTACCGGCTATACGATTCCGGTTGGCACAAAGCGTTGGATGGAGAAATGGGATATGGCCAACGAAGCCCTATATACGCGAATAAAAGACGATGCCGTGCAACAAACCTGGTCGTACCCGGCCCTGTTTAATACGGTTGATTCAAGCTGCTGGTATCTGATTCATGAAGCCGACCTGAACCGGAGTTATTGTGGTACAAAGCTCAGTAATATAGCGGATAAGAATGTTTATAAATTAACTTTTCCCGATCCGGGCGACGGGGACGGATCATCCCAGCCGACCATTACGCTTCCCTGGAAATCGCCCTGGCGTGTGATTATTATGGGCAGTCTGGCAGACATTGTGGAATCCACCCTGGTGGATGATGTCAGCCCGGCACCTGCAATGACTAAAACAGACTGGATTCAACCCGGAGTGGCATCCTGGAATTACTGGTCAAACAATCACGGAACCAAAGATTACCAGGTTGTCTGCGAATTTGCTGATCTGGCAGCTGCCATGGAATGGCCGTATACGCTTCTCGATTGGGAATGGGATGAGATGGCCAACGGTGGCAACCTGGAAGATGCGCTGAAATATATACATTCAAAGGGGGTAAAGCCTCTGATGTGGTATAATTCCGGGGCTTTTAAGTGGGTTCGGGCCACACCGCGCGACCGGATGCTTACGCATGAAAGTCGGGTCAAAGAGTTTGCCTGGCTGAAAGAATTGGGCGTGGCTGGTATTAAAGTCGACTTCTTTTTGAGCGAAAAGCAGGATATGGTAGACTACTACCTGGATATCCTGGAAGATGCAGCTCAATATGAAATCATGGTTTATTTCCATGGTTGCGTAGTTCCCCGCGGTTGGGCACGTACTTATCCGCATCTGATGACTTATGAGGGAATCCGGGGTGCCGAATGGTACAACAACGGTCCTGAATTCACGGTTACCGCACCTGAACACAATACCGTCATTCCGTTTACCAGGAATGTTGTGGGCGCTATGGACTATACACCGGTTAACTTTACCAATTCGCAGTTTCCCCACATCACCTCATACGGACATGAACTGGCGCTGAGCGTATTGTATGAGTCGGGAATGCAACATATGGCCGACCGGCCCGAAGGCTTTTACAATTTGCCCGATGCAGCCCGCACGTTTCTGAAAAACATACCCAATGCCTGGGACGATACAAAATTGGTCGACGGCTATCCCGGTAAGGATGTCGTCATGGCCCGGCGCAAAGGGGAATTTTGGTATCTGGGAGGAATCAATGCTGAATCCAGGGAAAAACTAAAGAAAGTACCGCTCGATTTCCTGCCAGAAGGAGTGAAGTATAAACTCACCCTGATTGCCGACGGTAAACACGATAAGGATTTTGATACTCAAATTCGGGTTGTGGATCAGTCAAATACTATAGATGTTAAACTTTTAAGGCGCGGTGGCTTTGCAGCTGTGCTGAAGCCGGTTTTCTGATGCATTAGGTTAAACGACTTGATATGAATAAAACAAGAATGAATTCCATAATTGGTCTCCTTATCATATTGAATCTGATGGGAGCCACAAGACTAACAGCACAAACTGTTTGGCTGGATGAACTGGACTTGAGTGCCGCTACCCAGGGGTATGGTGTACCCGTGAGAAACAAATCACTGGACGGAAATACCATAACCATTGCCGGCAAAACTTTTGAACGGGGTTTTTCTACGCATGCGGTAAGTTCGTTACTGGTTCTACTCGAAGGGAAAGCCACTCTGTTTACCGCCCGGGTGGGTATTGATGACGAAGTTGCAGGCCATGATCCGGCTGCCGTGTTTGAGTTATTTGGCGATGGCAAAAAACTGTGGTCGAGTGGAATAATGCGTTTGGGAGACACAGCCCGGTTATGCCAGGTGCAGCTTACAGGGGTGCAAAAACTCGAATTGGTTGTAACTGATGGTGGTAACGGCAATTATTACGACCATGCTGATTGGGCAGATGCTCAATTTGAAACTACCGGCGTAACTACTTTTAAAACATATAATCCCATTGCAAGCGAACCCTATATACTTACCCCCAAACCTGCTGCCAGCCCCAGGATAAACAGCGCCAAAGTATTTGGGGTGCGTCCGGGTTCTCCATTTCAATTTTTGGTGGCAACAACGGGCGACCGTCCGATGACTTTTTCTGCCAAGGGATTGCCCAAGGGATTAACTATCGATCAGCAGACAGGAATCATTACTGGTAAACTTCTGGAGGCAGGAACATATGAAGTTGTTTTAAGCGCAAAAAATGCGAAAGGCAAGGCTGAAAAAGATCTGCGCATCGTTTGCGGGGATCGCATTGCGCTTACACCACAGATGGGCTGGAACAGCTGGAATTGTTTTGCCGGCGAGGTATCAGCCGATAAGGTGAAGCGTGCCGCCGATGCCATGGTAAAAAGCGGCCTTATCAACCACGGGTGGACATATATAAATATCGATGATTTTTGGGAAAACCACCGCGACTCGAAAGACCAGTCGTTGCGTGGGAAGTTTCGCGACGAAGCCGGTTATATCATCCCCAATTCACGTTTTGTGGATATGAAACCGCTTGCCGATTACGTGCATAACCTGGGATTGAAAATTGGACTTTATTCAAGTCCCGGCCCCTGGACATGCGGTGGCTGTGCCGGAAGCTATGGTTACGAAAAGCAGGATGCCGAAAGCTATGCCAAATGGGGTTTTGATTACCTGAAATACGATTGGTGCAGTTATGGAAACGTCATTAATGGCTTACCCGGTAATGACCCTTACCAGGTTTCGTCTTTGTCGTATAGTGGCGGAGCAGAGCTTAATATCGCTATGAAGCCTTTTAAAATCATGGGTGAATATCTTCGCCAACAGCCCCGTGACATAGTTTACAGTCTTTGTCAGTATGGCATGTCGGATGTATGGAAGTGGGGCGATTCCGTTGGTGGTAACAGCTGGCGAACAACCAATGACATTACCGATACCTGGGTGAGTGTTAAAGATATTGCCCTTGCACAGGATAAATCTGCCGCATGGGCCAAACCGGGAAACTGGAACGACCCCGATATGCTTGTTGTGGGAACAGTAGGATGGGGGAACCCACATAAGAGCAAACTTAAACCCGACGAACAATATCTCCACATCAGTCTCTGGAGCCTTTTTTCGGCACCCCTTCTTATAGGCTGTGACATGGAAAAGCTGGATGATTTCACCTTAAATCTGCTCACCAACGACGAAGTAATTGAAATCAATCAGGATCCACTGGGTAAACAGGCCACCTGCCTGCAAACAATCGGGGAACTGCGTGTTTATGTAAAGGAGCTCGAGGATGGCAGCCGTGCCGTGGGCTTTTGTAATTTCGGCATTGATGTTATCGATCTTCAGTATAAAGATTTTGATAAAATTGGTCTCAACGGAAAGTTTAAAGTACGCGACCTGTGGCGGCAGCAGGATGTCAGTACCATTGAAACCAGAACAGGGGAGCTCAAACTCAAAGTACCGGCACATGGGGTGGTTCTTTATAAATTTTCATCCATACTATAATGAAGAACGAAATATGGAAAACTTTAACTGTCATTACAGTTTTGACAGCATTATTACCCTTTACAGGTAAAGCTCAAAATCCTGTTATTCAAACCAATTATACTGCCGATCCCGCACCAATGGTGCATAATGGTACTGTGTATCTTTACACTACACATGACGAGGACA
>CAYTNC010000009.1:0-37059 GCA_964438935.1 uncultured Bacteroidales bacterium | reverse complement strand
ACACCGAACACCGAACACCGAACACCGAACACCGAACACCGAACACCGAACACCGGACACCGGACACCGAACACCGAACACCGAACAAAGTACCTACAAATAGAATCATAAGTACCATGTCACAAAAACCAACATACCGCAATCCCTGGTCCTGGGTGCCCACCTTGTACCTTTATCAGGGCATACCCTACAGCATTGTGATGACCACTTCGGGTTTGATCTATAAAACCATGGGCATATCGGTTTCTGCTCTGGCATTTTGGACCAGTCTGCTCTATCTGCCCTGGGCCATTAAGCCGCTGTGGAGTCCCTATGTGGAAGTAGTATCAACCAAACGCAACTGGATTGTAGTGACCCAGATATTGCTGGGAATTATATTCATGCTGGCTGGCATAGTCATGCCCTTGCATTTTTTCTTTCCGTTATCCATAGCATTGTTTGCTGTTGCAGCCATTGCATCTGCCAGTCACGATATTGCCGCGGATGGTTTTTACATGCATGCACTTGACCAGCATAAGCAGGCCTTTTTTGTGGGCATCCGCAGCACCTTTTACCGAATTGCCATGCTCACAGCCATGGGTGCCATACCCCTTGCGGCTGGTTTGGTGCAGGAGAGGACAGGTCTCGATCCGATTTCCCTTAAGGTGCATGCCATTCCGAAGAGTCATATAAGCCCTGTTGTAGTTCCTGAACCGCCTTTGCTCGCAAAGAATGCAACACCTGCACTTGTTTTATTACCGGCGGAAATAAGCATACCGCTTGCAGAGTCAGCTGATCAGCAGCCTGATACGGCGGTTTCTTATGTTGTATTGTCGGCTCCGCCGGCTGATGATGAAAACGTTGTTGTAGCGCTTGATTACAAAAGCGGCAGCAAGAATATCAAGTTGGCGCCTGGTCAGGCGGAGCGATTTGAATTTACCAAAGACAATTGGAACAAGCCGGTTCCGGTGGTTTTTACAGTAGACCGCAATCTGGCGCAACTTGCCACGGCTGAATTTTCAGTAAGCGCGGGTAACATAGCCTTCAGCTGGATGGTCTCGCTGGCGCTGCTGGGTATTTTTCTCCTGCTATTGGGTATTTTCCATAAATTCATGCTGCCTTATCCTGCCGAAGTAAAGGCGGCAGACTCAGTCAGCCTGAAGGTATATATCGATGTGTTTGTTTCCTTTTTCAAAAAGCCGGGCGTTATTCCGGCCCTGCTGTTTTTTATGCTGTACCGCTTTGGCGAGGCACAGTCCATAAAAATTGCCACACCGTTTCTGGTTGATGCCCGTGGTAACGGAGGTATTGGCCTTACTGCCGCGCAATATGGCCTGGCATACGGAACTATTGGCATGCTGGCACTCACCGTGGGTGGCATCCTGGGAGGTTTTTGTGCTTCCCGTTACGGGTTGAAAAAACTGATCTGGCTGATGGCCCTGAGTATGAACCTGCCGAATATGGGACTGCTTTACATTGCCATAGTGCAGCCAATGCCCTCAGATGCGATGGTTTATGCTGCCATTGTGCTTGAACAATTTGGGTATGGATTTGGCTTCACTGCCTATATGTTATTCATGCTTCATTTTGTAGGCGACAGCAAATATAAGACTGCCGAGTATGCCATTGGCACATCGCTCATGGCCTTTGGCATGATGCTCCCGGGCATGTTGTCGGGTTATGTGCAGGAATGGCTCGGGTACAAGGATTTTTTTGTTTATGTATTGCTGTGTACCTTACCGGGGATGGCCATTATTCCTTTTTTAAAAATAGACCCTGAATTCGGAAAAAAGAAAAAGCAATGAAAAAGGTAACTGGCGTTTGCACATGCCTTAAAATAGGTGAAATGAAAAAACTATTGACCCTGATACTCCTTGTGGCTGCCTCTGTTCCGGTCCTGTCCGGTGATTATCCCAAAAGTGAGATGCGTGCTGTATGGATAGCCACGGTGGAAAATATAGACTGGCCTTCGAAACCCGGATTGCCGGCCAGGGTGCAGAAACGTGAAATGATTGAACTCCTTGACCTGGCTCTGGCCTATAATCTGAATACCGTTATTGTTCAAATCAGGCCTGCAGCAGATGCTTTTTACCCTTCAGCACTGGAACCGTGGTCGCATTGGCTTACCGGTATGCAGGGCAGGCCGCCTAAACCAGAATACGATCCATTGGCTTTTATCATTGACGAATGCCGTGAAAGAGGTTTGGATATTCATGTGTGGCTGAATCCATACAGGGTTCTCAGAGATACAGCATTTTCCAAAACCTCCAGTCTTCATGCGAGCAAGGCGCACCCCGACTGGCTGGTTACCTATGGTTCTTTGAAATATTTCGATCCGGCATTGCCTCAGGTGCGCGATCATGTTGCCCGGGTGGTGAGCGATATCGTGCGACGCTATGATGTGGATGCCATTCACATGGATGATTACTTTTATCCCTACCGCCTGGCGGAAGCAGATTTTCCTGATGAGCAATCGTTTGCCCTATACAGTGGTAAATATACCCCGGAGCAGCGCGACGACTGGCGAAGGAACAATGTGGACCTCATCATCAGGCAGCTGCACGACAGCATCAAAGCCATTAAGCCCCATGTTCAGTTTGGCATTTCACCTTTTGGAGTATGGCGAAATGAAGCCGACGATTCAACAGGTTCCGCTACCCGGGCGGGTCAGACAAATTATGACGACCTGTATGCAGATATTTTAAAGTGGCAGAAAAACAACTGGATCGACTATGTGGTTCCGCAACTATACTGGCACATAGGGTTTGAAATAGCAGATTATGCCGTGTTGGCCGAATGGTGGAACAACAACAGTTTTGGATGCCCGGTTTATATTGGCCATGCCCTCTACAGGCTAAATGCTGGATCATCTGCCCCAGCCTGGCGCACTTTTGATCAGATTACCAAACAGGTCCTGCTGAACAGGAAATACCCTCACATCAACGGCAGTGTATTTTATAGTGCAAAATACCTGCGTACCAACCCGCTTGGCATTCAACAACAACTCAGTGGTGAATTGTATAAGTACCCGGCATTGTGCCCCGTAAACCCACGTATAGCGCCAATACAGGCCCGACCACCTGAAGAAGTAAAACTGAGCAGGGGAATATTTTGTTACAAACTCTCCTGGAAAAGTGGGCCAAATGACAGGACATTTGTGGTTTACCGGTTTGAAAAGGGACAACATGATTTTTCCAATCCGGCTCATATTTTTAAAGTAACTCCTGAGAATCGCATTCGCATTAGAAAAGGCAAGGAAACCCGGTTGAAGGATCATGTTTACGCAGTATCGGCCTTAAGCAGCACACATAATGAAACCACCGGCATAATTGCTGCAGATTGAAACGGCTAATTTTTCATTTGTCGTCGTAAAATGTGAATTCGTCAAATATTTGAAGGGGATTAATAAACATTTTGTCACACTTTGTATTGCGTTTTCGTTTTAATAAGCGACAAAACTTATCAGTGGTCTTTTAACTAAAACCAAAACGCAATCCTTCATGAAAGCAACAGTTGACAACCATCAGGAAATACTTGTAGATACTGAGTTTGAGCAATACCGGTTAAAGGTTAAGAAAGACCTGCGAAGCAGGTTTCATAACAACCCCAATACCTTGAATTTTCTTGAAAGAATCATTCTCAGTGAATCCGACAGGGAGGTAATGTTTTACATTGCCGAACAGCTCGATCTGAAAGCGTATGCCAACAGTATCATTATTACCACCTGCAATTGTTCGTACCTCGATCATGTTGATTTTGATAACATAAGAGCCATTATCAATTTTGAGCCGGCCAGTCAGGGCCGTAAGCCGGGAAAGGTTTTCAGGGCTGTGAACACATTGTTGCCAGATGCGGGGATTTATATTGGAAAGACCCATGTATCCTACTCCGTTAGAGCCTGCAGCAAGCTGATCCGAAACGGTTTTGATATAATCGACATGAGCCTGATAAACGACTCATTATACTTTACAGCGCTGAAAACCGGCGAGCCTGAAAAGCGCAACCGGTCTTTCTGAAATTGCTCACATTTGTTTTCGTAAAATAGAGCATAGTTACATGGGGCAGTGCATCATGCGCTGCTCCTTATATTTTTACGCTTTCCGCAGCAACAGCACGGTCAACTTTCTTAATTAGGCCCTGCAGTACAGCACCCGGACCAACTTCATAAAATTGTACAGCTCCATCAGCCAGCATGTTTTTAACAGTCTGGGTCCATTTTACAGGTGCAGTCAATTGCTTCTTGAGGTTTTCCCTGATAACCGCCGGATCTGTAGTGGGTTTTGCGGTCACATTCTGGTATACCGGACAGCGGGGTTTGCTGATGACAGCCATGTCAATGGCTTTCTCCAGATCGAGCCGGGCGGGTTCCATAATGGGGGAATGAAAGGCCCCTCCTACTGAAAGCTTCAGTGCCCTTTTGGCGCCTGCAGCGGTGAGTTTTTCAATGGCCTGGTCAATTCCTTCAATGGAACCGGAAATAACAATCTGGCCGGGGCTGTTGTAATTAGCCGGAACTACAATGGCGGCAATTTCATTACATACCTTTTCAACCACTTCATCTTCGAGGCCGAGTATGGCGGCCATTGTTGAAGGCTGCAATTCACACGCTTTCTGCATAGCCATGGCACGCTGTGAAACCAGTTTCAATCCGTTTTCAAATGACAGAGCTTCAGCTGCAACCAGTGCTGAGAATTCACCCAGAGAGTGCCCTGCCGTCATGTCGGGTTTGAATTCATTACCCAGCATTTTGGCCAGAATTACAGAGTGCAGAAAGATCGCAGGCTGTGTAACCTTAGTTTGTCTCAGGTCCTCATCAGTGCCCGAGAACATCAGGTCGGTAATTCTGAATCCGAGAATTTCGTTCGCTTTTTCAAAAAGTTCCTTAGCCTGTGGGAAACGCTCGTATAAGTCTTTTCCCATTCCTACAAATTGCGCGCCCTGTCCGGGGAATACATATGCCTTCATCTTATTGTTTTTAGAATAGCTGGTAAAAATAATCAACGTGGTCTGATTTCCCAAACAAGATGTTAATTACCCCAAAGAAAATGTTTCAGATGGTGATGTTCAAACCCATAAAGAAACTTCTCCCGGGAGAAATGAAGTTCAGGTTATCAGGAAGAACCGTGTTGAGTAAATTGTCAACTCCGGTGGTGACTTTAATCCATTTATAACCCTGGGTGATTGTAATTTTCAGGTTCGCATAGGGTTTGTCATTTTCAAGGCCTTCCGTATTTCTTTCGTAGAATTTTTCACCGCTGAACCTGCAATGGAGTTGCGCAATCAGTGAATAATTCTTTTTCCTGTAATGGTAGTCTGCCGATGCGTTACCGGAATGCCGTGTGGTTCCATAAAGCTGATCGCCACTCATATTGTCATGTGAGAATACATAGCTGTAACCAACGGATATCCATAGGTTAGGTGATAGTTTCTGCTTTGTCAGCAGGTCCAATCCGCTGACCTGTGCGCTTGCAATATTCTGATACTGACGCGTGGGCTGTGCTGAGTCGGGCAGCCAGCGGTCTGTTATCATATCAGATAATACATTGCGGTATACAGTGAGTGATGAATTATTCCAGGGTTTGGTATATTCAACGGAGGCTGTCACATAAACTGAAGATTCAGGTTTCAGGTTGGCATTTCCTATTACATACCACTCGCCAAAGTGATCAAAATACATATAAAGTTCTTTTAATGAGGGCGACCGGAAGCCTGTGCCTGCTGATGCCCGCAGGTTTAACGATTTGTGCCGGAACATGGCCGATACTTTGGGTGCAGCATGAAGTCCATAGCTGCTGTGATGACTGCCTCTGATACCCGCTACAATATTCCATTTTTCACCAATTTGCAAATCATCCTGAGCATAAACTACCGCCTCTCCTTCATCTTTTACTCCGCCCTGATTCCTCACGGAGTAAAGAGTTTCAGAACTGTATTCCACACCGGTTATAAAACTGTGCTTTTCTGAAATCTTAAAACTGCCCTGCACTCTTGCATGGTGAATGATGTCATAGGCTTCCTTTTCCAGTTCATTATTCAGCAGTTCCAGCACGTTGAATGTGTTGTACCGGTCGCGATAAAGGGAAAATTCAAGGTTGTTATTATTCAAATAATACTTGCCCTTCAACCCGATATTGTATTGCTGATACAGGTCGTGTGTAGGTCTAACACCTACATTCTTGCGTTCGAACTGGTAATAACTTACATAGGGGGACAGTGTCAGCGAGTTGCCTGGCGTAAACTCAAACCGCTGGCTGAAGCTTAATGAACGATAGGGATTTTGTGTCCAGTCGTGCGGTGTTTCGGGTGTAAGGTCATACCCGTCAGTCCGGTTATAATTGAAACCTGTTCGTCCTCCCACCAACTTTTTTTTCCATGCTACTGAACTGCCGGTGTTCAGCTCGTTGTTGCGGGCATATTTTGAAAAAAACCGGCCTTCAAAAGGCCTGTTGATCTTTTTGGTGATGATGTTGATTACACCACCGATGGCATTAGAGCCATAGAGTGAGGAGGAAGCGCCTTTGATCACCTCAATCCGTTCAACCTGTTCCAGATTCAGCATGGAGTAGTCAATGTCACCATTCACTTCACCGGCAATTCGTTCACCATCAATCAGGAACAACACGTATTTGGCATCCATACCCTGCATGGTGACCGATGTTTTGGTTCCCAACCGGCTGATGCTGAAGCCGGGGACCACTTCCTGCAAAGCTTCGGTTACATTGTGAATGCCCAGATCGAGCATCTTTCGGGCACTTATAGTTTGTGTGATCACGGGAACCGTTTTCAGGGTTTTTTCGGTTCGGGTTCCGGTTACCACCACCTCATTCAGGTTGATCTGTGAGGCAACCAACATGAAATCAATATGGTTTTCCCCCGGAGCTAGTGTCAGGTTCTTTTCAATGGTTTCATATCCGATAAGTGAAACACGCACCAGGTGATCACCAGCATTAATTTTACCTATTCTGAATGAGCCATTTTTGTCAGCAACCGATCCGGCAGTGGAGTTTTCCAAATACACAACCGCATCTGCGGCAAACGAACTGTCGGGTAATAAGATGCTGCCGGACAGTTCGGCTTCCTGTGCGCAAATAGCCAAATCAAACAATACAAAAAAAAGGATCAGAAGCAGTCTCATCATTGCTGCTATTCGAGTTGCCCGCTGCCATTGGGTTGGTAGAAATACTGCATGGTAACGTGACCCGACTCATCTGAGGCGCTGTAATAACTCTTAAACCAAACCTTGGCATATTTGCCTTTGGCAGTTTTAATTACGTAAATGCTGTCGGTAGGTACAATCAGGGTTCCCTGAGTGGCCATTTCCATTGTAAACCAGTTATACAATTCCGGGTTAATCAGATGGGTTGTGTATCCCTGCTGTACAGCAATAGTAATCTCATCATCCTGAATAAATTGAAGTGTGTCTTCTGCCGTGGTCAGGTTGTTGAAACCCTGCTGACCCGTAAGACCTGAATTGGCGGCACATCCCTGACCGCTACCCGACAATCCGCCGTTGGTGCGAATGCGGTACCGCTGAAAGGCAAGATCCCAGGCATCTGAAGTTGAAGGGTTGGTTATTGTAAGCGTATCATTGATATCAAAACTGAAATACTTCCAGGTAGTTGAATTGGTAGCGTTTATCACAAAGGTTGTTGTCTCACTTGCATCATCGTTATCTTTTTCCTCACAGGCAATAAAAATCAAGGCCGTGGCAAATAAAATTGAAAGTTTGAAATTCATTTTTCTCATTTTTAGTGAACTGCAAAAATATATTCAACTGAATAATGCATCAAGTAAAATGTCGCTTTTTATATTAAAAAACGGATAAAACGATGCAGGATGCGAATTGATTGAATTTGAGCGAATGGGAAGAACATGCCGGTCAAAACCTTCCGGTTGCCATCATTACAAGAGAGCAGTCACGCACTACGCTGATGTTGTAACTTTCGAGCCATTCCTGAAATTCAGGGCTTTCGGTACCGGGATTGAATACCACTCTTTTGGGCCGCAATGAGATCACATAATCAAATATTTCGCCCTGATGATCCGGTGAAAGGTAAATAAGTACGGTATGAACATCAGCAAGTGGTGGTTGACCTGTTATTATAGGTACGCCGCCAATACTTCCTTCGCGTTTGCCAATGGCAACCACTTCATAATTGTTACTAAGCAAACGCCTCACTGCCTTATTGGAATACCTTTCGGGGTTTGGGCTGGCGCCGAGTACAACCACCAGGCTCATGATTCTTTATATATAAGGGCAACCGCGTACACAGAGATTCCCTTTTCCTCACCCACGAAACCAAGTTTTTCAGTTGTAGTGGCTTTTACCGAAACATTTTCAGAATCTGTATCCAAAGCCTTTGAAAGGCATTCAACCATTTGGGGTATGAGGTCTTTTATTTTGGGCCGTTGCAGGCAAATGGTGCTGTCGATATTGCCCACCCGGTATCCCTTTTCCTTGAGGATTTTAACGGTTTGCTCAAGCAATATCACACTGCTGATATTTTTATAGGTTGCTGAATTATCGGGAAAATGAAAACCGATGTCCCTTAAGTTGGCAGCACCCAAAAGTGCATCGCAAATGGCATGGATCAGCACATCGCCGTCGGAATGAGCTACTATTCCTTTTTCGTGTGGTATTTCAATGCCTCCCAGTATGAGTTTCCGGCCTTCGGCAAGCTGGTGCACATCATATCCTATACCCACTCTCATCAACATGGTGCAGCGGATTATTATCGTTTTTTACCTTCAGGAAAATTCATACCCAGCGTAAAGCGCATGGTGTTGGCCAGCGGGTTGTTTTTGCCTTTTGTGGATATCAGGTAAGAGAAATCGAGGAAAAACACATTGAATTTCAATCCAATACCGGCAGTGAAGAATTTTCTGTTGCCTTTGGTGTCACTTTCATTGAAGTATCCCAAACGCATGGCAAACTGATCGTGATACCAGTATTCAACTCCGGTTGAGATCATGAATTCCTTCATTTCTTCTTTAAATCCGCCCGGTGCGTCGTAAAACGACTGAATCCAGCTGAGCGGAAGGGAATTGGGTATTTTTTTGCCAAATAACACTGTATCGCCGCTAGTGGACATTTTTGGCGGTGTTGGTACGAGCAATTTGTTCAGATCAACGGCCAGTGTGAACGAATTGTATTCATCGATGTCAATGGTATACCTGGCACCCAAACGCAGGTTGGCCGGAATGAACTGCTTATCGGAGCCTTCGGTGTAGGAAATTTTGGTACCCAGGTTAGAGAAATTCAATCCCCAGGCAAATTCACCATCCATTCCTCCCAGGCCTACCGGACGTTGGTAATACAATCCCAGGTCAGCAGCAAAGGAATAACCCGCATTATATTGCTGTCCGTCAACACTACCGCCGCCGGTAATATCGCTGCGAATGAAGCGCAACACGAGGGCTGTAGACATATATTCCGAAAGCAATCTGGAATAACCCAAATCGAGTGCAAATTCATTTGGCGTATATTCCCCTGTTTCCACACCTTCCATATTTCTGAAAATGATTTCACCCATGGAGAAATACTTCAGCGATCCGCTGATGGCCTGTCTGTCGTCTACATGGTAAAAAGCTGAAAGGTAAGCCAGGTTGATATCGTTTACCAGGTTTCTCAACCAGGGGGTGTAGGCCAGTGATACACCTGACTTGTCCTTGCTAAAAATATATTTTGCAGCATTCCAGTGCTGGGAATTCACATCAGGTGAAGTGGCTACGCCAAGATCTCCCATTGCTCCGGCCCTTGAATCAGGCGAGATGGTGATGAACGGCACGGTAGTTTGAATAGAATTCAATTCACTACCCAACAGGTCTTTGGTTATTCCTCCTGATCCCTGGGCAGCTACTCCTGTCAATATCCCTGTTAAACAAGCTGTAAAAACCGTTAATCGTCTTAAGATCATTATTCTATAATATTTTGGTGGCACAAAGTTATAATAATAATTAAAATATTTTTATAAATGGGTTACCTGGTTAATTCCGCTGTTGTTTGTTCAGGTACAGGTAGCTTGCATTAATAACCCGTAATAAACAATTTTATTGCCTGATCACAACAAGTTTTTGATGACTGCTGGTTTGGCGGCCATTTCCATCAATAATGGTGATCCGGTATGGATAAATGCCCTGTTTTAATTTGTTGCCGTTTTGATCTGTGAGATGCCACTCAGGTAATTGTGTGTTGAAACCGGAGGTAATGATATCTTCATTGAGGTTGGCAACGAGTCTGCCTGCCATATCATAAACACTTATATTGACGGTAAGTGTCTCTCCTGCCTGGTTGTGTTCGAAGGTGAATCGCGTGTAATCACTGGCAGGATTGGGGAAATTGCCGGCATTCGTTATCTTGATGCTGTTACCTGATATTACCTTGAATTCAATGGTTTCTTCAGTTGAATTATTGAAGACATCCCATACTTTAAGCCGGAGTGAATGCCATCCTTCGTCCAGGTTCTGCATGGGGTATTTCAATATTCCCGATGAGAAATCATCCAGGTTTGCCTCAAAATAATCATTCAGGATTATGGGCTTGCTAACATCTCCGTCAATTACCCCGGTAATATCGTGCCCGATTCCGTTACCAATTGTATTGATCCCGCTTTCGTCTGTAATGAGGGCATAAATAACCGGGTTTGAATTGGTAATCCCTTCATTGTTGAAATATTCATCATTCAGGTACAGCAAGATGTTGGGTCCACTTTCATCAGATACAAGTGATTCATAGGTTCCTCCAATCACACAGTTGTTCAGGTAGCCTCCGGCATCAGTCTGATGATCGGTGGAATAGTATACAATTTTTCCGAGTCCGTAACTATATGTAATGTCTCTGGGCACCATGAATTCAAAGGTGAACCTTCCGTTAACCACGCTTGCCTTTCCTTTGTAAAGCAAGTCTTCGCGCGCATTGAACTGCATGGGTGTTCCGTATTGGTCATTGGCCAGCGTGGTGATTTTCTTATTCTTGTCGAACACCGAAGGATATACTGTACCGTTAAACGAGTTGAGTAAAATTCCCTGGTTATCTGCTATATGGCCTGATATTCTGATCCTTGCGAACGCTTTCAGCGTATCGGTGGGCTGATCTGCCGGAGTGCCATTAATTGAATCAGTGACGATGTTAAATTTGGGAATGGCCAGCGTCAATGCAGGATCACCCAGCAGGATGAAGTTGAGTTTGTTCCTGTTGGTTCCCATAGCGTTCTTCGCCGTTTTTAATATGTCGCCTAGCTTGTGATAGTTGCCATTGCTGTCTTTTTCAAAAATCACATCATAAAGCCTTGTGTTGAGCTCGTGATTGTCGGTTGAATAAACTATTCTTGTGGTTGTGATCAGTGCGATGCTGCCGCCTTTAGGATTAACAAGGGATAGTTCTCCTGCCGAGGTGTTTTCGTAAAAGGTTCCTTCAACATCTTTCAGGTTGTCAAACCGGCTGAATTCGCAGGTGGCAGTTACAAACAAAGGGAGATTGTCGAAGTTTTCAATCTTTTTCAAATCTTCTCCCATCAGGATATGCTCGTGGGCAAGTCCTGCTTCACTTCCATGCCCGGTATAATTAAAAATAAGCAGGCCTTTCCTGATGTTGTTGAGGATGACGCGGCTTGCTTCCGGGTAGCTTGCTCCTGATGAGGAAGAAACCTGCGGGTAGGCATCCAGCATAACTTTTCTGATTGCAAACCGGGGATAGTTGGATCCAACCATATCCGCCAATCCATTGGCCTGCGACATGTGTAAGTTGCCATCCTCATCATCGCCAACAAACAAAATGTTGTTGCGCCAGTCCTTCATGGTTTTGTTATTAACGTAATGTTTGATTTTACGGTACAAAGCCATGGCCTCATCAGCAGATTTTGCAGGAAGTCTTCCTGTGCCAATATCCAGTGTAAAACTGCCCATGCTTTCAGAGCCTCCTTCACCGGCATCCAGGAATCCATAGAAATCATCGGACACATAAGAAAAACTGGCATCAAGGGAATTTTCCGATTGGTAAGTGGGTATGAAATTGGCATTACCCGATATGCCTGCCATGTTGTTGTAGGAACCGTCTCCCAGCAGCAACAAATATTTCAGACTGTCAGTTTCACTGGTCGACCTGTTGTAGATCATTCTTGTGAAATCGCGAATGGCACCTATATCGGCAATGCCTGAAGAGAATTCGTTATATACCTGATCAGCATTAACTACCAGCACACTCAAATTGTCTTTTACCCGGTGCAGTTGGGCAATACTGTCTGCGGCTTCCACAAACAGGGGATGGCTCACAATGATCATTTGGTGAGGCGATGAGGCATGCAGGTTTTGGTTGGGAACTTTGCCCAGACCCGGCAGGTTGCTGTTAATTTCGGGTTTTCCGAAAGCACCGTTGGTATTCACGGCAAGGTATTCCTTTTGAGAAAAGGTACTGTCGGTAAAGGTAATCACGCTTCCATTATGCTGAACCGGCATTCGGCGTATGGCGAAGGGATCTGTAACATCCCATATCTCCGTATTTTCATTGCAGTTTTCTACAGTATAGCTTGCAACAGAGAAGTTGCCGGTATAGGTGCGGTCCCTGAAAAGCAAGAGATCACCTGTCATGCTGATTTTTCTGCGTGCGTTGATGGTAATATAATCCAGGTACCCTTCTTCATCGATGCTTGCACTATTGTTGTACGTCAGCTTTAGGGTTAACTGGCTGCTGCTTTCAGAAAACGTATAGAAAGCCGATTTCTGGGTGGCATGTATACCGGTGAAATTCTCAAGATCCACAGCTGGCATACTGATCATGCCAAGGGCCTGGTTATTCACGGTGAGTGAGAAGAATTTCTGACTGGCTGCCCGGCTGGCAACCTGAATCTTTAACTTTACCGGAGACGTAGTTTCCAGGTTGCTGAAAACAAAAGTTGTGTCAAAATCCTTCTGGTGTATCTTTTTACCAAACCACTGGCGGCCCGATTTCAGCAGGTTGTATGTATTTTTTTCATAGCAGGCATAATCGTCAAATGACGTTATAATGAATTCCGGATTGCCTTGTATCTGGGGCCTGGCATTGATCTTTTTTCCGGAACCGGCATCAGCAGTCAGAAAATAATAGGTGGCATTACTAAAAAGACTAACTTGTTGTTCGTATGCAGCGCTCAGATCATTATAGTTCCAGGTTACCGGACCTTTTGCATAAAACAAGATGAAATCACCTGCCCCGAAAATCCCGTCGGATCCCTTGTCCATATAAATGCTGTTTTCAATCAGGTCGTCGTAACGCGGATCGGAATTCAGCAGGGGAATCATTTTACCGCCGTTACCAAACACCCGTATTGCGGAAGGGTTTGAAAACCCCATGTTGGAAATGTCCTCGAAAGTGAGTTTGTAAATGCCATCATTATTTACCTTTATCTTATACCATATACCCGAAGCCAAAACAGAAGTCTGTGCCGGTTCGGTGGCAACATAACTTGATTTCGCGGTGAATTCCTGGGAGATAAGCCAGTGAAAGGGGAATAAGAGTGATAATATAATAATACTGTGCCTGATCATGCCTGCTCTCACTGCAATGAATACAAAAAAGTCCGGACGCCGGGAAATAATATGACTATTTGAACGTTTCAAAAATACAATTATTATTACTTCATGTTAAAACAAACAAAGATTATTATAGTTTTACAACCACTTATTCTGACTCATTGATCATTAAACGAATATATATCCTGTGTATCGCTTGTTCCACTTGTTTGCTGAGCATCGGGCAGGATTATCATTTTTCGGGCTTCATGTATAACTTGCCCTATGTGAATCCCGCTTATGCAGCCCTGGCTTCCTCAGGAGAAATCGGGCTAACCTACCGGAACCAATGGCCGGGAATTCCGGCAACTTTTATAACCTATGGGGCGGCATTAATTGTCCCTGTAAGATCATTGAACAGTGGGATAGGAGTTACTGTTCTGAATGATGTGCAGGGCGGAGGTGTCATCAACAGTACTTCGGCAGGCATTCTTTACGGATATAACCTGCAGTTGGGAAGTAACTGGCAGGTCGGTGCCGGAATCAGCGCATCATTCGTAATGAAGCGTTTCAACGCAGATGAACTGGTTTTCAGAAGTGATATTTTAAATGAGCTGGGATACAGTTACGGTACGGTTGTTTTTGATAACTATTCCAAAAATTATCCGGACTTTTCGGTAGGAGTTATGGCGGGCAATAAAGATCAGCTCACCTTTGGTATTTCTGTAAGCCATTTGACCAGGCCTGTTGATTCATTCAGCAGCACTGAAACAGCGCGCCTACCCTTTAAGTATGCTGCATTTGTGAGCAAACGATTTGAAGGGGGTGACCCAAATGGTATTTCGGCTGAGCCTTCGGTGTTTTATTCCATACAATCGGGGAACCAGGAATTAATATGGGGAACTAGGGTGAACATTACCCCGGTTTTGATGACAGGCGTATGGCTCCGTCAGAACCTGAAGATGAACCTGGATGCTTTTATTTTAAGCGCCGGCCTTTCCTGGGATAAATACAATATTATTTACAGCTATGACGTTAATATGAAAAAAATAAACTTTTTGTCAACAAAAATGGCAGCACACGAAGTAACCTTTTTATATCGCTTCAAGTATAAGGAAGAACATAAGTCAAGGACAAACGGAAAAAATATCTGTCCGGCCTATTAAGAGTTGACAATTACTGAAAAAGAAAGAAAAATTTTATATTTTTGAATACAAAAATTAAAAAGATGAAAGTTAAGTTTTCTGCATTTCTGGCTATTCCCGCACTTGCGGTTTTGCTTGCTGGTTGTTCAAAAGGTGGCGGCGGATCTGTTTCTTCCACTACCGGCTGGGATTATAACGACCCCGAGAATGGGGGATTTGAAGTAATAGGCGGTAGCGAACAGGAAACTGGTCCGGGGCTCGTTTTGGTTGAAGGGGGTACCTTCTCCATGGGCCGCGTTGAACAGGATGTTACCTACGACTGGAACAATGCTCCCCGCAGGGTGACCGTGAGTTCATTTTATATGGACCAATCTGAAGTTCGAAATGTGGATTATCGTGAATACCTGCACTGGATCAGCAGGGTATTTATTGACTATCCTCTTGTCTACAAAAAAGCACTGCCCGATACACTGGTATGGAGAAGGCCCATGGCTTACAATGAGCCTTATGTTCAGTATTATTTCAGACATCCTTCGTATAACGAATATCCTGTTGTTGGCGTAAGCTGGGTTCAGGCAAACGACTATTGCGCATGGCGTACCGACAGGGTGAATGAAGGCATCCTCATCAGGGAAGGCATTTTGAAACCCGATCCCAATCAGTTGGAAAAGGAAAACTTTAACACCGAATCATACCTGGCCGGACAGTATGAAGGTCTGGTTAACCAGAATTTGAGAAGTATTGATCCCAACCAGGAATTCAGACGCGTACAACTCGAAGACGGTATGTTGCTGCCGAAATATCGCCTGCCGACCGAAGCAGAATGGGAATATGCAGCTCTTTCATTAATTGGCAACACCTATGAAGAGCGTGTTTATGAACGTCGTATTTATCCCTGGGATGGTCACAACGTGAGAAACGATGCAAAATCCAATCGTGGTGAGATGCGGGCCAACTTTGTACGTGGCCGCGGTGATATGATGGGTACGGCAGGTAACCTCAACGACAATGCCAGCATACCGGGCCCGGTTGAATCATTCTGGCCCAATGACTACGGTCTCTATTGTATGGCAGGAAATGTGAACGAATGGGTTCTGGATGTATACCGCCCGATGAGCTCCACAGATGTGGATGAATTCAATCCTTTCCGTGGTAATGTTTTCCAAACGCTGGAAACTGACGAGGAAGGTAATGTTGCAGAAAAAGACAGCCTGGGAAGATTGCGTTACCGTGATGTAACCGAAGAGGAAGCCATCAACCGCTGGAATTACAAAAAAGCATACTATAAAAATTATAAGGACGGTGATTATGAATCAAGCGTGATCGATGGCGACCAATGGACTGCTGATGCCAGAGCCCAGGAATCCAGCTCAAATCGCATGTATTCACAAACACCCACTGCTGAAACCTCACTGATATCCGATAAAACCAGGGTATACAAAGGAGGTTCATGGCGCGACCGCGCTTACTGGCTCAGTCCCGGTACCCGCAGGTATCTCGATGAAGACCAGTCGCGTGACGACCTGGGATTCCGCTGTGCTATGATTCGCGTCGGAAGTCCTGCCGGACGAGGTAAAAGGAAATAAATCAATGATTTACAATACAATACAACGTAGAGACGCAAGATTTTGCGTCTCTACTTGTTTTTATAGATAAGCAATATGGATATCAAATTCCTGTACAATCTATACCTGAATCACAGGAAGATTTCAACCGATTCCAGAAACATTACCCCCGGATGCCTTTTTTTCGCGCTCAGGGGAGAAAATTTCAACGGCAATCTTTTTGCTCTTGATGCGCTGGAAAAAGGTGCAGGTGCTGTAGTGGTGGATGAGGATATGCCACAATCACATCCCCTGATCTTTCGTGTTGACGATGTGCTTCAAACTTTGCAGCAACTGGCAGGTTATCACCGGGTGCAATCGCAACTGATTATTCTGGCCATTACCGGATCAAACGGCAAAACAACAACAAAAGAACTTTGCCGTGAGGTGCTTTCAAAAAAGTTCAGCGTGTATGCAACCCAGGGGAACCTGAACAACCACATCGGGGTGCCGCTGACACTGCTTTCAATGGACAGCAGTATTGAACTGGGTATTGTAGAAATGGGGGCCAATCACCCGGGAGAAATTGCCGCATTGTGTGCGATGGCCCGACCCGATTACGGGTTGATAACCAACATAGGTAAAGCTCACCTCGAAGGCTTTGGTGGTATTGATGGCGTTGCAAAGGCTAAAGGAGAACTCTTCCGGCACCTGATGGAAAACGGAAAAACAATCTTTCTGAACCAGGGCAATGAATACCTGGTACCCCAGGTACCTGAGTCCTATTCGGGTAGGATAGCCTATAACGGTCCCGGAGGAATCTTGGCCGCCCAGGTGGCCAGCAATCCTTTTCTTAGCCTGAGCGTAATCATGAATGAAAAGAAAATTCAGATCGACACGCATTTGGTTGGCAGTTATAATGTTGAAAATGTACTTGCTGCCTGCGCTGTGGGCCTTCATTTTGGTATTAACCCAGCCGCAATTGCAGAGGCCGTTTCAGCCTACCGTCCCAGCAATAACCGTTCGCAACTGATTGATACAGGCAAAAACAAGATCATCATGGATGCTTATAATGCCAACCCCTCAAGTATGGCAGCATCCATTGCCGAATTTCTGAAGTTTGAAGGAGAAAATAAAATTCTTATACTTGGTGAGATGCGCGAAGTAGGGGATTCTTCCACACGGGAACACGAAAGCATCACAGCATATCTGAAGGACAGAAATGTTCACCAGGTGATCTGCATGGGGAAAGCGTTTGAACATGCCGCCCTGAATGCAGGCTATAAACATGCCGGAACAATTGATCAATTGATACAAATGCTCACGGATGAAGCTCCTTCAAATAGCCTGATACTGATAAAAGGTTCGCGAAGCAACAGGCTGGAAAAGATCATCCCGCTGCTCTAAGTTTACCTTTCAACCATAAAGGGATAACGGTAATTTACAGGCGGCACAAAAGTTTCCTTTACTGAGCGCGGTGAAAGCCAGCGAATCAGATTAAGCACCGACCCTGCCTTGTCATTTGTTCCCGAACCACGGCTGCCTCCGAAAGGCTGTTGTCCCACCACAGCGCCTGTAGGCTTGTCGTTAATGTAAAAATTACCTGCAGCATTTACCAGTTTTCGTGAAGCCAGTTCTATGATTTTGCGCTCGCGGGCAAAGATGGAACCAGTTAACGCGTACATAGAGGTGTTGTCGCATATTTCCAGCGTTTCGGTAAATTTAGCAGCAGGATAAACGTGTATGGTAAGTATGGGTCCGAAAAATTCTTCCTGCATGGCAAAGTAATAAGGGTCGTCAGCAAGCACAACCGTAGGTTCTATAAAGTATCCTGTTTTTTTGTAGGTTTTACCTCCTGCAATTATTGCTGCTTTTTTTTCGTGCCTGATCCGGTCTATTACTTTCTTTAACCGGTCAAAGGCACCTTCATCAATAACGGCATTGATAAAGTTGGAAAAGTCTTCAGGACCTCCCATGGTGAATGAAGCCAGGTCGGTCATTAACATATCCTTTATCTCGGGCCATTTGTTGTCGGGTATATAAACCCTCGAAACAGCGGAGCATTTTTGTCCCTGGTATTCAAAGGCGCCGCGTGAAATGGCAGTTACTACCTGCCTCATGTCGGCCGACTCATGTACCATTACAAAGTCTTTCCCTCCGGTTTCACCTACCACGCGCGGATAGGTGTGGTATTTGTAAATGTTGCTGCCAATGGTTTTCCATATGTCCTGGAAAACCTCGGTGGAGCCTGTATAATGCAGGCCGGCAAAATACGGATGCGAAAGAATCACCTTGCTTACCACAGGCCCCGGGGCAAATACCATGTTGATCACGCCGTCGGGTAGCCCGGCCTCACGCAATACTTCCATAATAACCTGAGCCGAGTACACCTGTGCTTTTGAAGGCTTCCACACCACCACGTTGCCCATGATGGCAGGTGCTGTGGGCAGGTTACCTGCAATGGATGTGAAATTGAAAGGTGTAAGGGCAAAAACAAAACCTTCGAGAGGCCTCCATTCCAAACGGTTCCATACACCCGGGGGAGAGTTGGGTTGAAACTTATAAAGATCGGTCATGAATTTAACGTTGAACCTCAGGAAGTCGGTAAGCTCACAGGCTGCATCAATTTCGGCCTGGAAAATATTCTTGCTTTGGCCCAGCATGGTAGTGGCATTCATTCTAAGCCGGTAGGGCCCCGATAACAAGTCGGCAGCCTTCAGAAATATGGCTGCGCGCTGCTCCCACGGAAAGGCCGCCCAGGAATTCCTTGCTTTAAGCGCGGCATCAATGGCCATTTTTACTTCTTTTTCGCCTCCCTGATGATAATGTCCCAACAGGTGCTGGTGGTCATGCGGGGGGTGTATTTCGATTGTATTACCGGTTTTCACTGCCTTCCCACCTATAAACATGGGAATTTCAACGGGCGTTTCACGGTAATTCAGGATCAGTTTCTTGAGTTCATCACGTTCACGTGTGCCGGGTGCATAGCTCAGCACTGGCTCATTCTGGGGGTCGGGAACATTAAAAAATCCGGTGGCTAACATGGCAGTCTCCTTTCTTTATTTACAAATTTACACAAGATGCGCTTCAAAAAGTATGATAATTATTATTCATTGGATCAGAGAATTACTGATATTTCTCATGTAGTAGCCGTTGGACGTTAGCTGTTAGCCTTTGGCCTTTAGCCAATAGCCAACGGCCAAGGGCCAACAGCTAACGGCTAATCGCCAACGGCCAAAGGCTGTTGTTGATAAATTGCCGGTTAAATTCAAAAAGTAATGCAATTGCCGGGCATTATGCGTTAACATATTTGTAATTTTGTACCTACTTCAACAGACAAATGAAAGTTGTTACGCACATAAAATTACTTATTGAAAAGGGCAGGTTGATTTGGGACAACTCGAGAAATACCCGTATTGGCAAGGCGCTCAGAAACAAGTATGTGCTTACTGCTTTGGTTTTTCTGTTCTGGCTGTTGCTCTTTGATCAGAACAACCTGGCCGAGCGCCGCAAGAGCAACAGGGTGTATAATCAGCTGTTAGAGGAAAAGGGCTATTACCTGCAGAAAATAGAGGTAGACCGCAAGCGGATCAATGAACTCAAAACCAATACCGAAAATCTCGAGAAATTTGCCCGGGAACAATACCTCATGAAAAAAGATAATGAGGATATTTTTGTAATTGTGGATGAGTAGGAGTGCGGGTTTTGTAGAGACGCAAGATCTTGCGTCTCTACGGCGTTTCCACGGTTACCTGTGTTAATGAACGGAACATGTTTATCATTCATCCCGAAAAACGGGTTTCATTGCGGCATTGTAATGAAATTGGATCAAAATTCATCCCGGGAATCGGGATTCCATTTTTCGATATTATTGTCGATGTAATTTTTAATGGCCAGGTATTCCGCATAGTCGCGGATTACACGATCGTGAAAACGCGATTGCCAGGTAAAATCAATGTGATGCAGGGTGGCATATTTTTTAACACCGGTTTTATACCCACGAATAATTGATGCCAGGTTTCGTGATTGCGGACCAAATTGGTTGATGGAATTTTGTGGGGTTTGTGGCGGGGTGTGTAACGGGGCGTGTAGAGACGCAAGATCTTGCGTCTCTACGGCGTTTTCACATGTTTTATTGATTATAACAATGCCATGCACATGATTGGGCATGACGACAAAAACATCCAGTTCAACAAACGGAAAATGCTCAGGAATATCGCACCAATATTGGCATGCAATGGAGCCGATTTCGGTATATTGCATTGTTTTTTCTGGTATGCATACCACATTGCCAAAATAGCATACATGCTGTTTGGTGCAAATGGTAACATAATAGGCAGCATCGGAACCGTAATTCCAATTTTGCCATCGCGTTGAAGGTACGCGGTATTTGTTCCGAAATTTTTCCATTACAACAAACGGTTTTGCGGGGTTTAATTTCGGCCAAATTTATTTACCAATAAAAAAAATTAACAGGGAAATGCAATAATTTGGGTAGAGACGCGATTTTGTAGAGACGCAAGATCTTGCGTCTCTACGGTCGTTCCATTTTCCTGAAAACCTGCAGCAATTCCAGGTTACTGTATTTTTCGGCAGGATTTTCATCTCCTGTGGTTGACAGGAACAACCTGGCTGCTTCTCCTACAGCAATTTGCGGGTAAAAATTCCGTGAGGCGTAATTCAGATACTTGACCACCCGGAAGGCATCGAACCACCGGTAAAACCTCCGGCTGAATGTTGCCGGTGAACTGCTGTTGGCATTGATTTCCGTTACCGATTCCACCACCTGATTCTCAAGAAGAAATGCCTGCAGCGATTCAGGCAGCCGGTTCACCTGCCCGGCAATATCCTCCCGGCTTGCTTTGAAAAGTTCGGGTATACTTCCAAAGAAGTTACGCAACGCCATAAAACACTCAGGTGCGTAGGTTTTCAAACCGGGATCTTCGGAATTCAGGTACCGGCTAATTACGGGACCGGTTCCAAAGGGCACGCGGTTTGAAATCCTGGGTGAGGGTATAACCCGGGTGGTGGTGATATCTGTGAAGTTTCCCAATGGAATGATCTTGTGGAGAAAGTAAAAATCCTCGCCTCCCTGTCTTTTGTTCATGCCTCCCTGTGCAGCATAGGTTTCAGCCCGCACCCCAAAGCACGAACCCACGGTGTGATGGGCATAGGGGAAACCTGCAAACCTTAGAAACCGGTTCACATAACGCAGGTGAAGTTCATATTCGGTTATGGCAGCATATACCCTGTCATCAAATTCAGACCCCTGCACCGGATGCTCAAAATACACCGTGAATCCTTTAATACCAGGATGTTTGCAGATTTCTTCATCAACAGAGGTGAAATAGTTGCTGTCGCAGCGGCTGTCGGCATCAAAAGAAAGAATGAAACCTTCGGACTTGTTGATGAGGTTGAAGCGGTGAACTGCTTCATCCATGCCAATTTTCCGGGCAAGTCCCACGCCTGCTTCACGGGCGGGCAGGGAAAGTTTTTCGAGCAGATGAAATTGCATGGAAGGATCGTGGTGACCGGCAATCCACATGCTGGTTTTATCAAGTGTGAGCCTGTTGGACTGAAACACTTCTTCACCGGCGTTTTCCGGGGAATTGATAACCACAAGAACTTCAACATGACCGTTGGGCCGTGAGCAATTCCACAGTGATTCCAGTGCATCTGTGAGGTCCGGCTCACAGTATGCCGGAATGACAACAACATATTTGAGCTGTTCGGAAGGTAAACCGGAAATGTTCGGGATAAAACCCTTTTGCTTGTTCAAATACCGATCGGCAAAGCCCATCAGGATTTCTCCGGTTAGTCTTTCTTTTTGGTGCCGGCGTATTTGGTGTTCAAACCTTCGGTAATGCTGCGGGTAATATCCAGGCTGTCGTTGGCATAAAGGATGTTACCGCCGAATGAGGTCCCCAGTACGTATTTGTAATTGTATTGCGAGCTGTTTTCCTTGAGGTATGCCATGATGGCGTCAATTACCTGGCGGTTCATGACAACTTGTTTCTCATTGATCTCAGAAGTCAGATCCTGCTGTAGTTTCATCAGATCTTGTTGTTTCGCATAAAGTTGCTGTTCAATGATTTGAGCATCAGAACGGGTGATCAGACCACGTTGCATCTTATACTGATAATCGTTCACTTCCTTCTGGTATGATTCCTGCTTTGATTTCAAAGTAGCGTCAGAGGAATTGAATTTCGATTCGAGTTCGCCCGACAGGTCGTTTGCCATATCGAAATTGCTGATTACTGAATCGATTTGTACATAAAATATACTATTTCCGGCTGTGCTTCCGGCTGCAAACGAAATTTCAGAACTACTTTTGCGGCCGGCACCAATACCGGTGAAATGAAGGATGTAAAGCGCAACAACGGCTAATGCAAGCACAATATTCAACAGGAGCGAAAGTCTTTTCATGGTTAAGGTATTTACATTTACTAAATGGGTAGCAAATATAAATTTTTAAAAGCAACAATGAAAAAAAAGGAAGAATAATTGCTATTAAAACTCGGGACAGGGCACCTCGCCTTTTTTATCGCGACGCGGTATGGCAAATTTAACGCTCATAGAAAGTTCATGAGACCCCACCGCCTGGCCAATCAGGTTGGAGACGGTCATGTCATAGCTGTAGCCCACGTTGAAATTTTTGGTTTTATAACCAACAAGCAGGATGAGGGCATCGCCGCGTTGTGAATTGAATGGTGGTATACCCCGGTACCAAATACCCAGCACCAAAGGGTTTTTAAACCAGTATACACCCAGGTCGAGCTGGTTGTATGGCCCCTGGTGTTTAAACAGGTAGGCTACGGTCATGGTTTCTTCGTCGGGTTTGAGCAGGTGACTCTTCCGTACGATCTCCACGCCTCCGAATGCGGCAATTTTTACGGGCACTTCATGTTTATCAGAGTACAACGAAACGTTGGGTGTGAGGATATGATCAACCGTAATGCCTGCCCATATTCTTTTGGAGTATACCAGTGTCGAAAGAGCGAGGTCAACATCCCTTACTTTGGTGATTGGCGGAGGTTCCAGAACGGTACTGGGACTGTGTAGTACTTCATCGATAAAAGTCAGTTTATCCCAGGCCAGGCCGTGCTCTCTGTAAGAGAAGTGTAATCCCGGGCGGGCAAAAACTTCCTGCGTTATTTTAAAATTATAGGAGTATTGAACACCCAGACTTAAGGTACCCAAATCTCCGGTTCCGGCAACGTCTTTATAGGCAAGTAGTCCAAACCCGCTGTTGAATTTGGGGTAGTAGTAATCATACGAAAAACTGTAGGTCATGAAGGTAGACGGCAAGGCAACCCATTGGTCGCGCACGTTTGCGCAGATTCTGTTACCGCCTGCCGCACCTGCAAATGAGGGCGCCAGGTAAAGCGGGTTCGAATAGAACTGCGAAAACTGCGGATCCTGGGCTGTAGATCTGGCTAAACCTATCCAGGCTATAATAACTAGTATGAAAAGCCTGCGCATCAATTGTTCATTAATAAAGGGTTGTTTCAGGTAGTCAATTTTACGATTTTTAAATGGTTTGGTTATATTATGTATGTATTATTTGTCAACATGGTCGCCTTCTTCGTGTTAACCATAAAGCGGAAACCCCGCTTTTTCGCGGGGTTTCCGATATCAAGGCTGTTTTACAAGTACGGTAACATCTCCAGCCTTTACAAAAGGCTTGCCGTTGGTGAATCTTCCGCTTACCCGCCAAACATATACGTCCTGTTTAACCGGGGAGCCGTTGATATGGCCGTTCCATCCTTTGGTTACATCGTCGCTTTCGAAAATGAGCTCACCCCAACGGTTGTATACTTCCAGTCTGTATTTTTCCACCCCGTAGCTCTTTGGCCTGAATATGGCGGCATTGGCCTCATCGGGATTGTAGTACTCATCTTCAGGATCGCCGGGTACAATGGTTATGGCGTTAGGGAACTCCATGATTCCGCCGGCATAAATGATTATTGGGATTTCATTCTCAAACGTATCGAGACATCCGAATACGTTTTCCACCATCAGTGTTACATAGTAAGCCCCTTCCTCCAGGTATTCGTGTGACGGCTCATATTCATTACTGGTTGCCGGATCGCGGTTGTCCTTGTCGAAATCCCAGCTGTAGCTGTAGCCCGGGCCCGACAGGTTAAAGAACTTGATGGGAGTTCCGGCTTCTGTCTGACTTCTTACCCATGCTGAATCGGGCTCAAAGTCGAAATAAGCCACCGGCTTGGGATGTACGGTAACTGTTTTGTAATCCCAACTGGATCCGCCGTCTCCCTTTACCGTTAATCTGATAATATAGACACCCGCAGCGTCATAAACCATCGGACCAGGTTCGTTATCGGTTGAATACTGGCCGCTGAAACCCAGATCCCACTGGTAGTCATCGGGGTAGTTGTATTTGGCTGTGGATGGGAACGATACTGTTAATGGCAAGCATCCGGCCACATCAGGTCCCAGGTCAACTTTCGGAAGCGGGGGACTGATGATCACGAAATGCATGATGGTATCTGCACATTCCGGATGCGTGGTATTTGTGGCGATCAGGTTAACCGGAATCCTACTGTCATTGTGGATATCACCCCATATCGTATAATTCTTAATAAAGGAGGCTGCTGATTGGGTAGAGGTGGTGCCATCGCCGTAATCCCATTCATATCCCCAGATCGATTGGTTATTGGTCTGGTTGTTCATGGTTACCGGTGTGATATCGGTTTCGGTATTAAAAGCCTGAGCCTGAGGGCTTGGCAAAAATTCTGCCAGTGGTTTGGGGAAAATGGTGATCAATTTAATGGTATCAGCGAAACAACCATTAATGGATACCGCCTTGAATTGAACATTAAATACCTTGTCGGTCGTGGATTCGTTGACAAACCTGTAGGATGGATCCTCGTAATTGCTGATTGCCTTACTATCGACATACCAATAATATTCATTTTCGTTGGTGGCCGTTCCGTTAAGGTTGATCTGCATCGGGTTGCATCCGCTCCAGTCCGAGGCATCAAAGTCAACCGTTACACCCGGGTAAACCTGTACCGGTTTTACCACTGTATCGGCACAGCTGAAATCTGTTGTAATAATCAGGGTAACCGGGTTTTCCAGTACGGTTGATCCGGAATTGTAAAACGTTTCATTCGGATTTGTCTGATTACTTGTATTGCCATTGCCAAAATCCCAGTTGTAATCCAGGCTGGTGCCCATGGAATTGTCGGTAAACTGCACCGGGAAAGGTGGACAGTCAACTGCCAGCGGGAAGTTGAAGTCGGCAAGAGGTTTCGGATGAATAACCACAAAGTTGGCAATTGTGCTGTCGCAGCCATATTCTGACGTGGCGGTAAGGCTGACATTGAAAGACTTGTCATCCGTACGACTGAA
This sequence comes from uncultured Bacteroidales bacterium, assembly GCA_964438935.1. Classification (GTDB taxonomy): domain Bacteria; phylum Bacteroidota; class Bacteroidia; order Bacteroidales; family UBA10428; genus UBA5072. The sequence goes on along the minus strand of CAYTNC010000009.1, from coordinate 11,531 downwards.
ATTCTTATACGCGTGTGCAGGTTCCTTATTTACAGAACTTGAACCATCACCGAAGTTCCAGTAATAGGTAAGGGGGACGGCAGGTTCAGAAAGATTGGTAAAGCTTGTTGGCAAGGGGTAGCAGGCTTCCTGGTTGTCAATATTGAATTTGGCTCTTACTTCGGGGTGAACTGCAATGGTCTCGGTCCATGACGTGTCGCATCCCTCAGCGTTGGTCACGGTGAGCCTGATACGCGGATTCAGATCTGTTGCTCCCTTATTGGAATAGGTGTAGGTGAATTCGGGAGTTGTTTTATCTTCCTCTACCGTGCCATCGTCGTTGTAATCCCAGAAATAGTGGTTAATTGCGCCTGCCGAACCGCTTCTGTCGATGGTGAAAAGCTCATCGGAGCAAATGGCAGGCCGGTCAATGCCAAATTTGGCATAGATATAGGGGAATACTTCAACGGAAATGATGGTATCGTCAAAGCACCCGTACTGTGTAGTGGCCTGGAGCAGGATATTGTGGGTTTTGCTTGTGTTGGTCAGATTGTTATAAATGTGATCGAGCGGTGCGGCCAGGTTGGAATACTTGCCGTCACCAAAGTTCCAGAAGAATGAGGTACCGGGGATGATATTTGAGTTGTTGGTTAGCCCGGTTACCAATGGCTGGCAGCCTTTAATTACATCCGGGATAAAATCAGCGTGCATTTCGGGGAATACGGTAATGGTATCGGCTTTCATGGCGGCACATCCGTGACTGTTTTGGGTGCGCAACACAATGGGATGCCGGATTGGTAATAAAGTCTGGTTCCGGTATTCAGGTATGTCGGGATCCGAAAAATCATACTGCGTAATGTAATCATCTTCGGTGTATTTCCAGATGAATTCGGTTATGCCTCCCGAAGAGAAATTGTTAATCTTTATTTTAAACGGTGAGCAGCTGTCTACACGTTCAATGGCAAAATCGGCGGTTACTTTCGAATATACTTCCACAGTTTTGGTGATGCTGCTGTCACATCCGGCCAAGTTCATCACCGTGAGATTCACATAATAAGTGGTGTCCTTGTCGGTAGAATTTTTGTATGTTCTGGGAGGAGGATTTTCACTTGTTGAATAGGTCTTATCTCCGAAATCCCATGTGTAATCGAGGTTCTTTCCCCTTGAGTTGTTGTCGAAGGAAACATTCAGCGGGTTACAACCTGCATTGGGACTGGCAAAATCAAAATCAGCCACCACCCGGGGGAACAGGAAAACCGACCGTTGAATTGAATCAATACAACCATAACTGTTGGTGGCTTTCAGATCAATATAAAAGGTGGTATCGTTATCGGTGTTGTTTTCATAAACGTGATGCAGTTCCTCCGGTATCAGGGTCGAATAAATATCCCCGTCACCGTATTTCCAATCGTAAATAGCACCACCCTTTGAGGTGTTCATAAAATGCACATTCAGCGGAGAACAATTGTTGCTGTAATCAATGGCAAAATTGGCCTTGACAAAGGGGTACACGGTAATGGTATCCGTTAACGTATCGGCACAGAAATAATCGGAAGTGGTAATCAGTTCAACAACATAGTCTTTGGCAGTGGCAGTTCTGTTAAAGTACCGGTGCCTGATGCTGTTTTCAGTGGTGTCGATTAAATAAGCTCCGTCTCCCAGGTTCCATTCATTCAGCAGGTTGTATCCGATGGAATTGTTGGTGAAGTCGATGTTGATAGAGTCGCAGATATCATGGTCCGATGCTGTAAAAAGCGCATGCACTTCGGGCAAAATGATCATCCTTTTGCTGATGGCGGTATCTGAACAGCCATACCTGTTAATTCCAACCATGTCAACAAACAGGGTATCGGGATTGGGTTGCGTATTGTCGTTGTGGTTGAATGGAAAGGCATCCATGTTGGTTCGTGAGAACACATTGTTAATCAGTGAACTGTTCAGGTCGTGTATGGCCCATTTAAAAGTATCCACACCAACCGAGCCCAAAGGATTCAGCATTGTTGAGAAAGGCGAACAACCAATCAGGTCTTCAATAATAAAGTTGGCATTGACACTGGGATGAACAGTTACAGGATATTTGGCAGTATCCCTGCAGCCATATATTGAATATGCAAAAAGGCGAACATTGTATGTGGTATCTTCCAAATGGTTATTCTGAAATGTATATTCCAAACTGGACTGATAGGTATGTTGATAGGGACCAAAATCCCAGTAGCTGTTAAGCGTATCCAGATACCCGATGGTTGTATCATTGAAATGAACAGGAAGGGGAGAACACCCCATATTTTTATCACTCTCAAAGCCTGCTTTAACATTTGGTAAAATACGGACTTTTTTCTGAGAAATGCTGGGACAGTTCCCGGATAAGCCTTTTGCCAGAAGCTGAATGGTGTATTCCTGGACAGAATCGGTAAGGTTTTCAGGATAGGGCCATTTAAATGGGTTTGTGAGGGTATTGTTGTTCACCCAGGTACTGTAACGTGAGTCAAAATTCCATTCCAGGGTTTTGGCTTTAGTCATATCGGTATGGTTGGTGAAAACAGGAGCAAAGGGAGAACAGCTTTCGTTATTTTCAATATTGAATTGAGCAACTGGTCCAACCATGGCAAGAATTCGTAGATCAATAGTGTCGTCAGGTGAACACTCAAGGTCAATAATTACTCTGAATTTAAAATCGCCTTCGAATGGAGGGCTGAAATATGGGTCTGCGATACGGGTGGAACTTAAATATATGGTGTCTTCCGGATGGCCTGCTCTGATGCTGTACCATCTGTAAGCCTGGCCGCCGGTAGCTACAAGTTGAAGCGGGTCAAGGTTGCATCGTGCATATACCCTGATGGCATAGGCGCCCCCAATACCGGCTCCAACACTTTCCGATTTATAATCTGAAAAATAGCCGTATTTACAACCCGTGGTGGTACCTCCGTTAATAACACCCAGGTGAAATCGGGTAACGCTGTTTTCAATCCGGGCTTCAGCTCCTGCTATGATTTTCGCATTATAGAATGTTTGAACTGAAGCATCTTTCTTCAGTACAACCCATGCGGAATCAAGTATGTAATCGAAATAGTTTTCAGGAATAACAGACAACACTCCATTTGAGAAAATGGTGAAACTTTTGGCAGCCATATTTTTGTTTGGACTTGAATCGGATGTGTCATTGCGGGCCATCACATTCAGGAAGAAACCGTCTCCAGCATTTGGCGTACGTGTAAATGTAACAGAACGAGAACCGGTACAGCCATCAATTGTGGGAAGAACTGCGCCACCCAGCTCACCCCCATATCCGGTGGTATGAAAAACATAAATTGGTTTTGAACCTTCAATTAAGGTATAGTTATTAGTAATGGGGTAACTAAATACCTCTCCTGCATTAACCATGGTAGTTACTAAAACGCCATCTGCATATATTTGGGTGTTGGGTTGTGTGGATGTAATAAATATCCTCTCACCACCGTCGTCTGCAAAACCGGGTTTATCCGGATCATAAACTTCTCCTTTCATTATGATATAACTATGTCCTATAAGGTCAATAGGAACAGTCTGATCTCCGACAACATCATAGCTATAAACCGGCACAATTGGAGGTTTAGTGGTGAAACCATTGATTTTACCCACCGAATCGTCATATTGTGTAATTGCAATGGGTTGATCCGAAGTAACATGTACGCCGTTAATGTGCCTGTTGGCCGACCTGTCATTTGATCTGAAAGCATAAGTTTCACCTGCATTTAACGTTATATTGATAGGGGTAGGGGGAGTGGGGTACTCAGACCATATGTCATTTCGGTAGATGGTTATATTGGTGTTATTCTCTGTAGCAGTGACCACAAATCCACTCCATGCGGTATTGGCGTAAAAGCCATTTGGGAAAGAATTTTGAGTTGATACATAAAAGTCGGTTCCTAAGGCATTTCTTCCTTTTAAAGGAAAGATATCCCGGTTCCAGTATTGGTCCAGTTCATAGTATGCTGTAATCTCACCCGGATTGCTGGTAATCTTAAACGCTTTTCCTTCTATGTTATTTGAAGGATTTGGATAGCATTCAATTTCGTTGATGGGTAAGATATTATCCAGCCTGATACTTACATGTTCCAGTTCGTCCAGGTTGTAAGTAAGAGGCACAAATGTAGGATCGGCAGGCCTTTCAATTTTTACTGTCGTTGCATGAACAGCGGTAATGTGTAACCTGAGAGGAGCACCATTATCGGGAGGGTCACCGTGGTCACTGGATATGTCAGGTGCTGCAAACCAAAATAAATTGTCAGTCTGACCAGTTGCAGTTAGAAATAACGCACAAAAGAAAAAAAGGTTAATGACACGTTTCAGGAACATGGAATTGATTGGTTTAGTAATTCTCCAATTTTTATCAGGTGAAGGTTTTTTATGCATTGTCCGGTGCACCGTGTAAATTTAAAACCTTATTAACTATATATACGTAGAAAAAGGCATTAAGTTATCACTAATTACATAAAAGCAACAATGAAACATCTCATAACCAGTATTTTTGTCGTAATGATATTGTATAATAATCTGCAAGCACAGACTGATACAATTATTCGATACTTAAATTCAGATTTTGAGACTACTGCAGACCAGCAGACATGGTTAAGTTTGCCGGTCGATAATTCCATCAAATGGATATATGCTACCGGTGGTAACGGATATGAACCTCCCAGCGCATATTCGGGTACAAAAAACGCGTTATTTTACTGGAGTGCTTTTGATCCATTCAGCAGAAGCCTTGTTTCTCAACCAATTGATCTGAGTACTGCCAAAAAGCCTGAATTGTCTTTTGCTCATGCCATGTCTGAATCGGTTTTCGGACAAGACAACTTAATTCTTCTATTCAGGGCAGGTTCAGGTGGTACCTGGGATACCATTGAAAAATTTACGCAGGAAGTTCCTGCTTGGACATTGCGCACTTTTAACATTATAGACTATGGTACCAAGTATCTGACTGACGAATTTTATGTTGCTTTTAAAGGCATTTCAAACAGTGGCGACGGAGTGTGTATAGATAAAGTGGTAATTGAAGAGAAGGATATTATCATCCGTTATCCCAAATCGGTTAAGGTTAATCAAATCAATCACAGTCTGATTCCACGCGGAGTTGCGGACATGCCTTTAATGCGCATTGATATTACAATTGTTGGCAATACAGATCCGGTCATATTAAAATCATTGGCGTTTAATTCACTGAGTTCTCATGACAACATATTTGAAGTTAACGGATTTGAGCTTGTTGCCACGAGAGACAGTGTGTATAAACCAACCTCACTTTCCGGTGGATCACTTAAAATTGGCAGTCCGGCAAGCATTCTGGATGGAACAGTAGCTTTTTCGAATATAAATTTCAACCTCCCTACCGGGTTGAGTTCTATATGGCTTGTTGCTGATGTCAAACCAACAGCACCTCATGCCAGTGAAGTTGACTTCAGCATGGATGCCGGTTCAGTTGTAATAAATACCAGTTCAGGCACGAGCACATACCCGGCCAGTGTTGTTTCTCCGCCCGGTGTAAATGTAGTCGAAGAGGCTGTTGTGCTTGATGGCTTTGAGGCAGGTAATATAGGATGGACATTCACCGGGTCGCAAAATGATTTTGAGATTGCAGTTCCACAGGGGAAGCTTGCCCATACAAGCCGTGATCCTGATTGTGCCTATGGTGGAACTAAGGCGTTTGGGACTGATCTGACTGTTGATGGCAAATATATCCCAAATATCAGTAATTCTACTGCATATTATGCACTTTCACCGGTTGCAAACCTTAAGTATTACGCGAATGTAAAACTTTACTTTATGAAATGGCTTGCATTTGAAGCCAATGATCATGCGGTAATTGAAGTAAGCACTGATACTGCCAAAACCTGGACCAGGATCTGGGATAGCAAAACAGATGCGCTTATACCGGATACCAAATGGGTGGAATATACGCTCACAAAAGAATTTAATGATCTGGCAGCGCGGAAACCATGGGTACAGGTTCGTTTGGGTATTATTTATTCAGACAACAGCTTTTCATATGCAGGATGGAATCTTGATAATTTTGCTGTCACTGGCAATTATCTCACCAATGATGTTGGCATTACCTCTTTGATTAAACCAGTTAATGATTGCCTTAATCCTGGGTTTGATTCGGTGATAATCAGGGTTAAAAACTATGCACCTTCTCCAACAACATCCTCGTTACCAGTTTTTTTTTCCGTTGATGGCATTACCAAAATTTATGATAATATTCCCGGTCCAATCCCTGTTGATGGGGAGGTCACATTCAAATTCAATCAGCCTGCCAATATAATAACTCCTGGTCTCTATGATAAATTCACGGTTGATCTTGATGTTCCGGGAGATGAAGATTCGGTTAATGATACCATTGGACGTGATCTGTTCATTCAGAAAAGTCTTGGTGTTCCTGATCTGGAAAATTTTGAAACAGGAGGAGGTTACTGGATACCTGGAGGTTCTTCACCCACATGGGAATGTATAACTCCTGAGGGAGGAGGATTTTCTCCTGTTCCCGGAAGCCCGAAAGCATGGACTCTTTCACCATACGGGAATTATATTTCCAATGATACCTCCTATTTAATCAGTTCTTGTTATGACCTGGCAATCGCAGATAGTCTGATTTTTGAGATGAAACTATGGCTCGACGCAGAAGAGGGAAAAGATGGAGCTGTAGTTGAATACTCTGTTGATGAGGGAGAAACATGGTCCTTGTTGAGAAATAATGTTCATGGGTGGAACTGGAATTGGTACAATACCCTGGTGGCTTCACTTGGAACACCCGGTTGGTCATCTCTTACAGCCGGATGGCGAACTGTCCGTCAGGTACTTCCTGCACATTTAAGTTTTGAACCTAAGGTTAAATTTCGTGTAAAATGGGCCTCGGATGAAAATAATGCCTACCGGGGCATGGCTATTGACAATGTCAGGATCTATGAAGCGCCTATAGATATTGGAGTTTCTAAGATAGATTCCTTTGCAAACCGCTGTCAGGGCATAAACCCTGATGAGGTAACTGTTGCCATTAAAAATATGGGTATCAACAAAATGAAACAAAACGATACCATCATTGTGGGTTTCGATTTTAACCTGGCCCACATGGAAACCGATACGTTCAGGCTTGCTGCAGATCTTTTGCCCGGGCAAACCGTCAAACATACATTCAGCGTACCTGTTGATGTTTCATCACCGGGAAATTACAACTTGAGAGCTTATACCCTTATAGAAGACGATCCGTGGTTTTACCAAGGCAATAACGATACTTCAAGGATTGACTTCCAGGTCTTCCCCGGCCCGTTAACCAGCCTGCCCGATACCATACAGACACATATTCCGGATACAGTAAAGCTTACCACAATTTACCACGACGATTACGATTACTGGTGGAATGGCACCAGCGGCTCCAATACCTATAGTGTTCAGGATGCCGGATGGCAGCTTCTTACCGTAACTGCCACCCGTGGTAACGGTTGTTCATCATACGACTCTACGAATGTTGAATTGCTGTTTTATGACCTGGGCGCTGCAGAGATGCTTCATCCAACCGACAATTGCGGTTTTGGTAAGCATGAATTTCCGGTGGTTACGGTTCGTAATTACGGAACCGACAGCATAGCGGCAGGTCAAAAGATTGCCGTCAGCTACCGGATGAACTCGGGTCCGGTAGTTTCGGATACCATAAAACTGGCAGCTACGCTTTATTCCGGCAAGGCCATTGACTTTACCTTTACCAAAGGTGCTTTGGATTTGTCGCAGAAAGGCACTTACGTCTTCGATCTGAAAACCACCTATGCCGGAGATACCGTTTTGTCGAATGATGGTGTTACACGGAGTGCGGAAATCCTGGGAAGGCCTGCTGTAAACCTCGGCCCCAACCTGATTGTTCAGGGTCTCTCGCATATAATTAATGCAGGAAGCGGTTTTGAAAGCTACTTGTGGGACAACAATGCCACACTGCAAACACGTGAAATAAATGAAAGCGGTACCTATTGGGTTCAGGTAACCGATGAGAATCTTTGCGATAATTCCGATACGGTGAATATCTGGCTGAAGATCCGCGATGTCAGTCCGGATGGTTTTGCCAGCCCGCTCTCTGATTGTCTCTTCAAGTCAGATGAACCGGTTTCACTGAGAATTGTTAACTCGGGAACCGACACCATTCCGGCTGGAACGGGAATATTGGTCAGCTACCGGTTCCAGGCAGGAACACGCGTAACCGGATCGTTCAACCTTTCGGGCCAGCTTTTTCCCGGTGCCTTTGTAACGAACAACTTTGCGGAACTACTCGATTTAGGCGCCCCGGGCGATTATTTGTTTGAGGCCACAGCAGCCACAACAGGCGATTTGAGAAAGTACAACGATACAACCGAAGTGACTGTTTACAGATACGCCAGGCCGGTGGTAGATTTCGGGCTGGAAAGTTCGGTAACTATTCAAGATATTTCTTATGATATTGATGCAGGTGATGACCCGAATTATTCATACCTGTGGCACGACGGCTTTACAGAGCATCTGTACACAGCTACACAAAGCGGACTCTGCCATGTTATTGCAACCGACACACGGACATCTTGTTACGACCGCGACTCGGTGTGGGTTAATCTGGCATACCCGGATGTTGGTGTCACCTGGACGAATATGCCTGTAAACGGCTGCACGGGTGAATTTGATGATGTAATTGTTCGTGTTCAGAGCATGGGTACTTCAAACATAGGTAGTACTACCCCGATTTCTGTTGCCTGCGATGTTAACGGAGTAAGAGTAGTCACTGAATCACTGGTCAGAAGCGCCAACTTAAGTCCAGGTGCCAGCCTGGAACTCACCCTTTCGGGGAAAGTCAAAATTACGAACAGTGGCAGCAGTGAAGTACGGTTTTACACGGTGATGCCAATAGATAAAAAGAGTGAAAATGATACGCTGGTGGCAACATTTGATGCACTGCCGGCACCTGTGATTGACTTTGGAGATGTTAACGGTGAGCTGAGTACGGACCTTCCGCATGTTCTTGATGCAGGTGACGGACATAAGGCTTACCTGTGGCAGGATGCATCTACCGGTCAGACTTTCAATGTGGTTCTGAAGGGAGTTTACACCGTAACGGTTACCGGGCAGAATGACTGCCAGGCCACAAAAACCGTTAGAGTGAATATGGCCAATGCAATTGAAGGATTTTCAGACAGGTCAAATGATGTGGTTATCTTCCCCAATCCGAGCAACGGGTTGTTCCAAATCAGAATTGAAACGGAAAAGCCCGGTGACCTGGATGTGAGAATTGTAGATGGACTGGGCAAGATGGTATATATGCAACAAATTAATTCAGAAGAACTTGAAAGAGAACAGATTGACATACAACATCTGCCACGTGGACTATACCATATCATAATTCAGCATGGAACAGAGCTCCATCAGGGTAAGATAGTCATTCAGTAATCATCGTGAATGATATGATATATCTCATATTCTGGGATTCCTGTCTATGATAATTGTCCTGTTTTCCGCCTTCGAATCAGCTTAATTTTATTGCTGATTTGAAGGCGGATTATTAGTTTTAACAGGAATGAAAAATGATTAACAGGTTGATTGTTGCATTGCTTCCATACCTACCCAAAGGACTCGTTTGGGTGTTCGGGAAAAGATACATTGCAGGTAAGGAATTGAAAGATGCTGTTAAGGTAACAGCTAAACTGAACAGCCAAAAAATCAAGGCCAGCATGGACCTGCTGGGTGAGTTTCAAACCCGTGCTGAAAAAATAGCGTATTATAAGAATGAATACCTGAAGCTCATTGAAGAATCGGTTTTCAAAAACCTGGATAACTCATTCTCGGTAAAACCTACTATGTTTGGCCTGTTGCTTGATGAAACAATGTGCTTTAATAATCTGCACGAGATAGTGGCCAAAGCTGCATCTTTAGACCGGTTTGTGAGAATTGACATGGAGGACACCCAGTGTACCGACAGGGAACTAAAACTTTACAAGCAACTTCTGAATGAATTTCCGGGACATGTAGGTATTGTGTTGCAGGCTTACCTGAAACGTACCTTAAATGATTTAAAGGAGCTGGTGGAATTTGATCAGGGGAGGGGGCTTATCAATGTTCGTCTTTGCAAGGGTATTTATAATGAACCTGCTGAGTTGGCCTATAAAAACAAGTATGAAATCAACCAGAATTACCTGGTGGATTTGGATTTCATGTTCCGTAACAACATTTACCCGGCGATTGCCACACACGACAAAAAATTGATCACCGGTGCTTATGAGCTGATAAAAAAGCACGCAATGAAACCCGACCGGTTTGAATTTCAGATGCTGTATGGAGTAACTCCCGGATTGAGGCACTCGGTTGTGGAAAAGGGATATGCCATGCGGGTATATGTTCCTTATGGAAACGACTGGTACAATTATTCCACTCGCAGGCTAAAAGAAAATCCCCATATGGCGTGGCATATTGTAAAAGCCATTGTATATCCCGGTTAGGTCATTAATACAACTGTACAACCTCCGATCCTCCCGATCTTACTTCGAACACTTTGTTAACTGTGTACAGGGTTTGTTTGGCATTCTGCGCCCTGAAAACAACACGGTATTTACCCGGTTGTAACTGAAGCGACTCATTCTTTACCGTATTATCCAGGTTGTATACCCATTCTTCCTCAGTGTTGCTTTTGCGCAGGTATATGCTTCCATAACCAACAGCAGAGCGGATTAATGTAACCATACCCGGCCGGGGAATCTCAACTGTAGTGTTGTGGCTTTGTTTAATATCTACTTTATAGAGGTATATGCGTGGTAAAACCGGAATTTCAATGTCGTATTTTCCTACCAGGTATTTTTCTTCGTTGTACATCTTCTGGATGTTCAGGGTTTTCATATCCCCGGCTTTGCGCACAATGAATTCCACACCTCTGTATTGGATTGGATCAGAGGCTTTCAGAACAAGGGTTCCCTGGGGAACATCGGCGGCAATGATGGTGTGTTTTCCCGGCAGCAGCTTGATGTTGTTTACATCAACCGGGGGCAACGTATGCACGCGCATCCGGTAAGTTGGGAGATGGTCCAGGGTAAGCGTGTCAGGTAACCCGCGATGGTTGAGGGTATGAATATAATTGTACAGGATCTTTCCCGAGAAACTGTCGTAGAATGTGCAGTTGACGTTTGTTTCTGTAGGATGTTCACCCTGGTCGAGCAGGTTGATTTGGGCAGTAGTGGCATTCAAAGCCTGGCTGATCACCACAGCCATCACTTCGCTGAGTTTTTCTTCATAGGCGGCATTGTAGTAGTTGCCAATGCAATTGAAGGTTTGTTCAAAGTTTTCATCAATGCCGATGCCGATTACAAAAGGTTTCAGGACAATGCCTTTCCGCTGAAGATCCTGTGATACAGCACAGGCATCTCCATCACAGGCTTCAACACCATCGGTAATGAGAATGATGATGTTGCGGCAGTTTTCCACATCGGGTGGAAAGTCGCTTCCGCCAAGTTCGAGTGAATGTGCTATGGGGGTAGTGCCTTTAGGAACAACAAATCTGAGTTTTTGCCGGATTAGCG
>CAYTNC010000008.1:2381-39470 GCA_964438935.1 uncultured Bacteroidales bacterium | reverse complement strand
TTACAAAGATATTCCTTCACTAGAATATTCCAGTAATTGAATATCAATGCATTACTGATATTAGCTTGACGGTTATGCCTCCAAAGGGGGATATCGCTATGCTCAGCGTAAATTGCTATGATATTGATGTTGTCATATGCAAATAAATGAATATCTACAATATACATTTTTGACTTGACGACTATGCCCTTCGGGGTTTATCAGAAAAAACATTCGGTTCAGGAATCCACTGACTTGATCAAGCGGAACTAATTTCTATCCTTAATTCGCATTCTCAGAAAAATATGAAGTAAGGGTTCACCTGTTGAATTGCGCTACAATTCCACCGATACCTTCAGTTTGTTGCGCTTGTTGAAATCAGCTATAGCAAACTGTATCAGCTGATCCACCAAATCCGTATATGAAATACCACTTTGCTCCCAAAGTTTCGGGTACATGCTGATTCGTGTGAAACCCGGGATTGTGTTGATTTCGTTAACAATAATCTGTTCATCAGGAGTCAGGAATACATCAACCCTGGCCAAACCAAGGCATTCAAGTACCTTATATGTATCAATTGCAATTCCCTGCACTTTCTTCACCAGGTGATCAGGCAACCGGGCGGGAATTTCAAGACCTGCGCCATTGCCATCAATGTACTTAGCCTCATAGGAGTAGAAGTCGGCCTTGGGAATAATTTCACCGGGCACAGACGCACGGGGATTTTCATTTCCAAGAATGGCACATTCAATTTCCCGACCTTTAATCTCCTCTTCCACAACTACCTTTAGGTCGTAATTAAAAGCCAGTTCAATGGCCTTTTCATACTCTGCAGTATTCCTGACTTTTGATATTCCAACTGAAGATCCCAGATTGGCTGGTTTAACAAAAAGAACCCGACTCAACCCGCTTGACAGGGAATCATAGGAATATTGATGCCGGTTCACTTCGGTAAGCGTAACAAATCTGCCGATAGGTATGCCGGCGTCACGTAGCAGGCGTTTCATAACGTCCTTATCCATTCCCACAGAACTGCCCAGTATGCCTGCCCCAACGCAGGGCAAATTAGCCAGTTTTGCCAGTCCCTGAATGGTCCCATCCTCTCCGTATGGACCATGTAGGACTGGAAATATAACATCTACTTTTCCAATACTGGAATTGCCCTTCAGGTTAATCAGATCGCTTCCCGAGCCATTCGGAGTGAGTGCAATTTCACTATTACTAACGGAAAGCCGGATTAACCTGGGATCACTTGCATCCATCAACTGTATTGAATCTTCATTCAGGAACCAGCGTCCTTTCTTATCAATACCAATTAAAACAGGTTCATATTTATCCCTGTTGAGCGATTCAATCACATTTCTGGCTGATTGCAGCGAAACTTCATGCTCTGCTGAGCGCCCGCCAAACAGGATGGCAACCCTTGTCTTTTTCATTTGTGTTCTGATATTTTTGGTGAAAATAAAACGAATTTCAAGACCATATACAATCTTATGCAGAACAATATTAACAGATTGCCGGAATAATCGGGTCTTAATCCGGTTAAAACATTCAGTTTGAATCTTCGGCCCCCGTTCATCGTGAAAATGTTCCCTTACATCTATTATTACCGTATTCCATTCCCCCGGAAAAAGCATTGGTGTATATTTGCGTCTGGTTAATTACCTTTTCGCAATGAAACCCGGAAGAATCATTTACAACATAGGTATACACCTGGCAGGTTGGGTGTTGCTTTACTTCCTGCCTCCACTTGTTTTGCAAACCCAGGTGAAGCCTCCGGACAGCTTTGGGGATTACATGTACTGGACCATTGTAATTGTTTGCTTTTATGTGAATTACCTCTGGCTGATCCCGAAATTTCTGAGCAAAAGAAGATTCGCACCTTACTTTCTGGGCATATTCATCATGCTTTCCGCCACCTATTTTGCCAACGAAATTTATGTAAGGCATGTGATTAAGGTTGAAGAAGCCCGGAGAGCAGCCGAAGGCGAAAAGAACCCCAGGCCACGGAAAAAGCATCCGCGTTACAGGGGTTACAATTCCGCGCTTTTCTGCTTTGCATTGCTTGCACTGGGAACCAGCATCAAGGTAACCAACAGCTGGTATGAGAACGAAAAGCAGCGGAAAGAGATGGAGAACCAGAAACTGGGAGCTGAGCTGTCCCTGCTCAAATCGCAGATCAACCCTCATTTTTTCTTCAATACACTGAACAGCATTTATTCGCTTGCCATTATCAAATCCGATAAAACACCCGAGGCTGTTATCAAACTCTCCGAGATCATGCGGTATATTATTTATGATACTGAAAGAAAGCTCGTACCCCTGTCGAAGGAGGTTGAATATATTGCCAATTATATTGAACTGCAACGCCTGAGACTGCGCGAAGACATGAAGATTGACTTCACCACACGGCTGGGTGATGAAGAAACAGTAATAGAACCGTTATTGCTGCTTCCTTTTGTTGAAAATGCATTTAAACATGGTGTGGATGCTGAAAAGGGTGGCAGGATCAAAATTGAAATAGCACAAACCGGCAATGATCTGCATTTTCATGTGGAGAACCCTATTGTTGATAACAGCAACAATAACCAGAATGGGCAGTCGGGAATTGGCCTGACCAATACGTTAAAAAGGCTGGAGTTACTATACCAGAATAATTTTTCGATACATTCCGGACCGGAAAAAGGCAAATATATTGTTGAACTGGTATTGAAACTAAAGGAAAATGAATTGTCTGATAGTTGATGACGAGCCACTGGCCCAGCAGGTGATTGAGGAGTTTGCGGGCAGGCTGGGTTTTCTGAATGTTGTGGGAAAATGCAGTAGTGCTGTGGAAGCCGCCGAATTTCTCCGAAACCATCAGGTTGATCTGATCTTTCTGGACATACATATGCCCCGGCTTTCCGGGATAGATTTTATAAGCAGTTTGCACAATCCGCCGCAGTTTATTCTGGTGACAGCATATTCCGAATATGCCCTGCAGGGTTTTAATGTCAATGCAACAGACTACCTGATGAAACCCGTACCTTTTGAACGCTTTCTTAAGGCAGTTAACAAGGCTTACGATTTGCACAGGCTCAGAAACCAGTCTTCAGATATTAAAAGTCTGCAGACTCCACGTTATATTCTTGTCAAGTCGGGTTATCAGACCGTAAAGATCATGCTTGATTCTATATTATATATTGAAGGATTGAAGGATTATGTGAAGATATACACCGACGCAAAAAAGCCAATATTGTCACTACTCACCTTGAAGGGCCTTGTTGAAACACTTCCGGAAGATAAGTTTCTGAGAATTCACAAATCCTTTATTGTAAGCACCAACCACATTACCTCCATGTCTCGTAATCAGGTGCTGATAGGTGACAGACAGATCCCTGTCGGTGAAAATTTCCGTGAAGCATTCCGTAACAAGATGTTTGACAACGAGTAAAGGGTATTAACATATCACTTGTCAATAATAAAACCCATTTTTTCAGGGTGATCTCTTACCATAAGGTCACTATTGAACCTGAACATTTTTACCCAAACCAAAACATCACCCAAACCTCCTATAGTTAAAAGGATACCAAATGTTTTGATCCAATTCACTCCGGTAATCAGGGCAAAAGCCAGGGGAATGATTCCCAGGATTAGGGTGGGAGCAATACCTGCTTTCCGGTAATGCTTTACCCTTACAGGATCTTTACAGTGACAATAAGGAGAAAACATCGTGCGACTAAAACCAAAACTAACTGCCCTGAAGCCATTTTCAGCATAAAGCGCAAAAAAGAATCCATGAATCAGCTCGTGCACGACAATGGCCAAAAGTACTGAAACATACTTCGCCCATGAGGGAACATCCAGATTCAGCAGCCCGGGTTTACCTTTCCAGATGAAATCAAAAAGCGCATCAGCGCAAAGTGCAAATACAATGGCCAAAACAACGAAAACAAGCATGGTTTTGTTATCCTCATATGTAAATTCGCCTGAAGGAGGATCGCTGTTCATATTGTCTGGTGCATCCGGGGTCATCAGCTATAAAAATAGTTAAAAATGCCCTTTTCATCCTTTTTAAGTACAAAAAGTTTTGCGCTTTTTGAGCAGGGTACATAACTGATGCCAGGTCAGTTGAGTAGCTTTAAGTTGGTTATGGCTTCTGGCATCTGTTTGTGAACCATAGCAACAATCTGGCAGGTGGCCATATGTCTGCTTTCAATCAAATCGACTAATGGGTTTTAGGAAGAACTTATGCCAACTTCAGATGTCTTTTCCTGAAAATAATTGCTCCAATAACAAAGTATAATAAGGTTAGCAGAAGGATAGCTATAATCTCAGGTACAATGCTGAGCAGGTTCATATTCATTACCAGTGCTTTGTTCAAAGCAGAGATGGCATGAACCGGAGTCATCAGCCCCTGAACAGTTACAGGATATCCGGCCAGGGTAAACAGGGCTTCACTTTTCAGCGGGAAAGCTGCACCGGTAAAGAACATGAACAGGAACATGGGAAAGTTGCCAACAATCAACACTTCATTGGCCGATTTGGTAACAGAGGCAATAATCAGGCTGAAAGCGATGATTGACATGCTTGTAAGTGCTGCAACCAACAACATTACACCGAGTGATCCTTCGTAATGAAAACCCAGTAAAATAGCAGTAAGCAGGGTAAGCACCATGGATACCACACCCACTATTATTTGCACAATACCTATTCCGCCAAGAAACTCCAGAGTGGTGACTTTGGATAGCTTGAGACGCATGATGGTTTTGTTTTCCACTTCGGAAACAAATGCAATACTGGCAGTAAACATGAGCATGATCAGCGAAATAACCAAAATACCGGGGACAACCAGGTTGAAATCATCAAGAGTTCCAGATGAGCCCAATGGTATTTCAGCTATGCTCACAATTTTCTGTTTGTCCGTTGCCTGGTACATGTAATTATTCAGCAATTCGCCGGCCCAAACCGCGCTGATCAGATAACTGGTGCTGGTAAGATCGCCCATAAATTCAACAGGTTCCGTATCTGAGCTATCGCCTTTTGTCTTCGCCAGAACATCTTCTGAGAATGTCTCAGGGATCGTAAGAAGTGCATCCGCATGCTTCTCTTTCAGCGCCTTGACACCCAGGTTTCTGGCGTCGATTTCCTTCACACGAAAAGGAATTCCGGCAGTGTCGCTCGGTTTTATGGTAAAATAGGCTATCAGGCGTTCACCGTGATTCACACGGTTGTTATTCATAACAAGGCCTTTGTCGTTATTAACAAGGAGTATGTCATACTGTGGCTTGGATGACTCCACAATCAGGTAGTAAACAAAGATGAAGAAAGGGCCCATGGACAGTGTCAGTAAAAGAACCCAGTAACTGCGTACCTGTTCTTTCATGCTCTTTGTAATCACAGCAAGTAGTTTCATGGCCTCAGGTTTCTCCCGGTTAAATGAATAAATACATCTTCAAGCGTATTCTGCCGCAATTTGAATTCCGCAATTTTAAACCCAGTTTGATTCGCAATACTTTTAATAGAAGGCAATATTTCCAGCATGTCGGGATGCCTGAACAACAAGCTGTGCGGGTTGCTAATTATTTGTGGAACCAGTGCTGTCACCTGATCAATGAAACCGTCAACATCGTTGCCACTGCCATTTTCCGGTACTATTTCCAGCATATCTCCCTCCCCGACGGTTCTTTTCAGGTTGTGCGGGGTATCAAGTAACAGCAGCTTTCCGTAATCGATAATGGCAATACGGTGTGCCATGCGATCGGCTTCGTCCATGTTGTGAGTGGTCAGAATTACAGTTTTGTTTTCACCAAAACTGCGGATGAAATCTCTTACAAGTATGCGGCTCTGTGGATCAAGACCGGCTTCAGGTTCATCCAGAACGAGAATTTCAGGGTCGTGTATCAGGGCCAGGCAGATATTGAGTCGCCTTTTCATACCTCCGGAAAGGTTTGCTGCCCTTTCATCAGCCTTATCAGATAAGCCCAAAAGCGTTAACAATTCCCCCGCACGATGCACACATGTTCTCTTATTTACTCCAAACATCTGGCCTATAAAAACAAGTTGTTCCTTGCAGGAAAGTTTCGGATAAAATATGTTTTCCTGCGGACAATATCCGATAAGCGATTTGGGATCACGGCTGCCAAATCCTTTAAAACTGATGCTTCCGTCTGTTGGCTCCAGCATGCCGCAAATCATGCTGATGGTAGTAGTTTTTCCGGCTCCGTTAGGACCAAGTAAACCAAATATTTCATTTCGTCCGATTTCCAGGCTCAAATCGCTTACCGCAGTGAGGTCTCCGAACTTTCGGGTGAGGTGTTTCAATTCAATGATGGTATCCATTGTATCAATTTCTAACAGTTGTAGTTGATGTGATCAGGAACCGCTTTTTTGATTAGCCAACAAACTTTGAATAAAAACCTGCTGAATCTCCTTTTCAATTGTGGCTGTATCAAGCAAGGGGTCAATCAGCAGATAACCCAGGTATCCGTCGAGGCAAGATACAAGGGCCACAGCCCGGGCATGGGTATTGCAGGGTTTAAACACACCGTCTGCCTGTCCTTTCTGAAACAATCCTCCGAAATATTCAAAGATTGTTTTGGTCGATTCCCTGTACAGATCCATAATCTGCTGATTGCTAAATGATTCGTTCATCGTCAGGAAATACAGTTTCAGCTCACGTTGATGACGACTCCAATAGGAAAAATAATCATGAATATATTGGTTCAGCCCCTCCACAATAGAATGAGATGCTTCAATTTTACCGGCCAATTCCATTACAGGTTCCAGAAATCGCTGGTTAACTGTGAAAAGTATTTCTGATTTGCCGCTGAAGTGGTGATAGAGTCCTCCTTTGCTGAGCTCCGCCCTTTTGGCAATACTTTCCATGGAAGCCCCGGCATATCCTTTCTCAACGAATTCGTTGATAGCTGCCTCAATGATTGACTGAATGCGCTGATCTCTATTTTTTCTCATAAATTCAATTACATACCGACGGTCGGTTTGTAAAAATACAAAAATATTATTAACTACTGTTCTGTAAAAGAAATTTTGATCTTCAAATGCCAATATGAAAAGCTTTATATTTGATCAAAAAGAAATTAAAATGATATCTCGGTATGTAACAATTGGATTTGTATTTTCAATGCTGAGTTCACTAATATCAGCCCAGCAAATCAGGGAATGCGCACCAGTGCTCAATACCAGCCTCTTTAACGGTAAAGATCTCAGCAGTTGGGTGTTTTTCCTCAAAGACCAATCGGTTGATCCGGCTAGCGTTTTCATGATAAAAGATGCAGCCATCCACATTTCAGGAAATCCTGCCGGATATATGAGAACCAGGGAACAGTTTGCCAATTACAAGCTCCATCTTGAGTGGCGCTGGCCTGCTGAGATTACCAATAGTGGAGTGCTAATCCATACCCAGGAACCCGATGCGCTATGGCCGCAATGTTTCGAAGTTCAGTTAAAAGACAACGCTGCAGGCGACTTGGTTTGTGTTTCCGGAGCCAGCACTAATGAACATAAGGAGGCAAATAACAGCACCCTCAGCAAGATGGTAGAATCAAACGAACTATCCGTTGGTGAATGGAATACCATGGAAGTTATTTGCAAAGGCAATACCATTGAAGTATACATAAACGGAACATTACAGAATAAAGGCACGGGCCTGACCTTGTCGAAAGGGAGTATATGCCTGCAAAGTAACGGAAAGGACATTGAATTCAGAAATGTTTACCTGACCACACTGGAGTAGAGAATCAAGAATCAAGAGCCAAGATCCAAGAGTCAAGAACCAAGAGTCAAGAACCAGGACGGGCTGTAGGTCCTTATAAAGCGGAAATAACCACCACCATTTCCCCGCGCGGTGCATTTTTTGTGAAATGATCAACCAGCTCGGTAAATGAACCCCTGAGTGTTTCTTCATGCAATTTGGTCAGTTCTCTTGACACGGAACATTTTCTTTCATCACCCATCACTTGTTGCAATTCCTGCAAAGTTTTCAGAATACGATGAGGAGACTCATAAAGGATGATGGTGCGCGGTTCAAGGGCCAGCTCTGCCATCCTCGTTTTTCTGCCTTTTTTATGTGGTAGAAAGCCTTCGAAACAGAACTTATCACTTGGGAAACCCGACACCACCAGCGCAGGAATAAGAGCCGTAGCGCCCGGCAAACATTCCACCGGTATGTTCTTTTCAACACATGCCCTAACCAACATAAAACCAGGATCGGAAATAGACGGTGTGCCGGCATCACTTACAAGTGCCATGATTTCACCAGCTTCAACCCGGTTGGTAAATTCCGCCGTTTTTTGATGCTCATTGAAAATGTGATAGGATTGAAGTTTCGTATCAATCTCGTAATGATTCAGCAGTTTTCGGGTAGTCCTTGTGTCTTCTGCAAGAATCAGGTCAACTTCCCTGAGCACACGGATGGCGCGCAACGTAATATCTTCAAGGTTGCCCAGGGGTGTAGGGACGATGAACAGCTTACTCATGTTTACGCTTGATAAACTTACGGCGAATCATGTCGAGCAATAGTTGCACAGGCTCACTTTCCATGTCCCAGTTAAAATATAAGAGCATGTAGTTGTAAGCATCATTGAAACTGGTGGCATCATTGAGAAATTTGATTGCACTTTCAAATTTTCCCGAATCGCCATTAAAAAGCTCCCTGATAAAAGTATACCGATCGTTGATTCCTATTGCCGAAAGCAGATCGGTCACCGGTTTGGCATGCGCCAGCGTATCCTCCTCCTTACTGCTTTTATTGTGGAGGCTTTCATACAGCGTGGCCCCACCCTGGAACTGGTCAGCCAGAGTCTCAACAGTTTTGGTTCGTTTTGAAGGCTTTTCATGAGAAGGGGCAGGAGCAGGGGCAGGGGCAGGAGCAGCGGCAGCGGCAGCAGCAGGAGCAGCGGCAGCAGCAGGGGCAGGAGCAGGAGCAGCGGCAGCGGCAGCAGCAGGAGCAGGGGCAGAAGCAGCGGCAGCGGCAGCGGCAGTGGCAGGAGCAGCGGCGGCAGCAGCAGGAGCAGCAGGAGCAGCGGCAGCAGCAGGGGCAGGAGCAGGGGCTGCAGCAGGGGGTGCAGCAGCAGGTGCCGGTTCTTTTTTAACCATGAGCATGAGTTCATACATGTTCCGCATCTTCTGCAGCACCAGATCGATTTCCACTGCAGGGATTTTTTCACTGCCTGTAAATGCGCTGATCAATTCCTCAATCTCGTGCAGGTTTTCAAGTGCTGCTTCCAGGGTGTGCCGGTAATTCATAATGTGGTTTATAATCGTACAATTAATAGAGTTCTTCGGTAAAAACAGGTCGTTTCCTAATTAAGGCAGCAATGCCTTGATGGTAGCGTGCTCGGAAACGAGGTCCTTCCACTCGACACTATTCAGCTCAGGCTCTTCATTCTTCAGATTATTCCAGATGTTGCTGATATTGTCTATCCGGTTCTCATCGCTCGGATGCGTGCTTAAAAAGTCCGGAATACCTGTCCCTTCTGTATTCTGCTCACTGATCATTTTCTTGAAGAAGATTGATACACCTAGTGGATGATAGTATCGCGTATCGGCTGCGTAAAACACGGAGTATTGATCTGCCTCATTTTCATTCTTCCGGCTATAGGCCAATACCGTTCCGTTCAGTGCCAGACTGGCCAATATCTGTTCCATCTGCGTAGGTTCATTTCCCAACAAGATGGAAATAAGAACCGAAAAACCATATTCTTTTGTCATGGCTTCTGTGCTGTGTCTCCGATCGGTGTGTGCTACTTCATGTCCCAGGATCCCTGCCAATTGTGCGCCGTTATCCAAATATTTGAGCAAACCAGTATAAAAATAAAGGTATCCGCCGGGAGCAGCAAAAGCATTGACCACATCACTGTTAATGATGGTAACCTTCCAGACAAACTTATCCTTATATAGAATTTCTTCTGATTTAAGAATGTCTTTTAGCATGGTTTCCAGATAGTTATAGGCCTGCGCATATTGCGTCCGGCTTAGCACAGGATACTCGGCCGGATTAGCCAGGATGGTTGAATCAAGCTGAGCGCCAAATTCAATATCCTGCTTCACGCTGAAGAAATTCAAATCCTTGTCCTTTGAACACCCGGCTATTGTCAGCACAGCCATTCCAATCAAACAAAATCTTAGCTTTTTCATTTCCCTTAAATTAATTTAGCTTAAAAATAGTAATTCCTTCACATATAATTGACATTTCATACAGACTCAGTTTGCGCAAACAGATAATCCGATTCGCCTGTGATGCAACTATTGTGCCATGATTCTTGTCTTTACCGTTAGAAAATTGAATTTTACTGTGCCTGTGCCTGTTTACTTTTCGTTTTGCGCTGCGTGCATATTTTATATTTTTGCACATCCATTATTGAAACGGGTTATGAAAAAAATAATTGCATTGTTGCTCCTTTTATCCCCTGTTTTGTTGAAGTCACAAAATCTTCAGCTTCATTATGATTTTGGTGACCACCGAAAATACTTTACTGCTACCCTTGAGATGTTTCGGCCCGACACGCTGGGATCCACATTCTGGTTTGCTGATTTTGATTTCGATTATCCGGGAAATCCGCGTAGTATGTCTGCTGCCTATTGGGAAATATCAAGGGATTTTTATATTCCCGGTTTGAGAAAACTGGATGCTTTTAATGAGTTAACCTTTCACATTGAATATAATGACGGATTTGGAGCATACCCTATTGACAGCGGTGATTTTACCGGATCATTCAGCTACAATAGCATTTTTCTCACCGGCTTCAGTCATCCTGTGAAAATAGGCCCGGTAGTTCTTACCACGCAATGGCTTTTCCGGATGCCAAGAGGCATGGATACACCTGACTTTCAATTTACCCTGGTCTGGTTTCAGCCCTTGATCAATGGCAGGATTCTGTTTACCGGATTTGCGGATCTCTGGTCACAGGATAAGATTGCTGATCCCGATTCCAAAGAGCTTGTATTTCAAACAGAGCCGCAACTCTGGTACCTGGTTACACCCAAAATAGCTTTGGGTGGTGAAGTAGAAATCAGTAAGAATTTCCCTGTAGGACCTAATGAATGGGAGTGGATGCCCACGCTGGGTTTACGCTGGGAATTTTAAGCACGGTTTTTGCAGACCACAAGGATGATGAATTATTTAGTTTACTTTGATACACGAATTGAATAAAATGAACAAGGTTTGCATTTTCATGCTGATACTCGCTGCCAATCTCTGCTTTCCGGTTACAGCCCAAAAAACGGTTATTACAGGTAAGGTTACCGACAGCGAAACCGGGGAACCCATACCCTATGTGAATATTGGATTCCTGCACAGCCTGGTGGGTACCATCAGCGAAACCGATGGATCATTCTATCTTTCTACAACCAAAGCCATGGACACACTACTTGTTTCGAGTCTGGGCTATGAATTGGCCCGACTGGCTGTGGTTAAAGGAACTACCCAGAATTTCGACATCAGGCTCGTACCCAAAAGTATTGCCCTCGAAGCAGTTGTAGTGAAACCCGGAGAAAATCCGGCGTTTGAAATCCTGCGCCGGATCAATGATAACAAGAAGCAAAATAATCCCGACAAGTTGTCGAATTACCAATACAAGGCCTATACCAAGTTGCGGCTCGATATGAACAATATAGATGAGAAATTTAAAGATGCCCGCATGATCAGGGATTTCAGTTTCGTATTCGACTACATGGATTCTTCGGAAATATTCAATAAGAACTACCTTCCGCTGCTGATCACCGAAACCGTATCAAAAATATACCGGTCCAAAAACCCTTTTGTCAACCGTGAGGTTATTGAAGCTTTTAAAATCAGCGGCATTGAAAACAAAACAGTATCGCAATATACCGGTAAGATGTACCAGCATCTGAATATTTATGATGATTTCATCTACTTTTTCGATCCCGGTTTCGTGAGTCCGATTGCCGGAGTGGGACGCATGTATTATAAGTACCTGCTTGAGGACAGTGCCTATATCGACGGCAACTGGTGCCGGAAGATTTCCTTTAAACCGAAACGAAAACAGGAAAGAACCTTTCACGGCTTCTTATGGGTAGCAGATACCAGTTACGCCATAAAAAAAGTGCAGCTTCGGGTTTCGGCCGATGTAAATCTGAATCTGCTGAAAGATATGGTGGCCACTTATGAATATGATCAGATCAATGACACCACATGGTTCCTGACCAATGAAGATATCATTATTGATTTCAACCTGGCCGAAAAAACCTACGGTTTCTTCGGCCGCAAAACAGCCATATATGACAGCATTACGTTGAATGATCCGGTTCCTGAACCGGTGACAAAAATGACCACCGATACCTACCTGCTCGAAAACAACCTCGACCGGGATGATGTTTTCTGGGATCAGAACCGGAAAACCAAATTGTCTGAAGAAGACAGCAAAATATACACCATGGTCGATTCCGTCAAAAAAGTGCCTCTTTTCAAGACAATCAACACCCTGATGACCATGCTGACCAACTATTATATTGTAATGGGTCCGATTGAACTGGGGCCTTATTATACAACACTGAGTTCCAACGAAATAGAAGGAACACGTTTGCGTCTCGGCGGACGTACGAGCAACGATTTCAGTACTAAAATAATGCCTGGCGGCCATATTGCATATGGATTCAAGGACAAGAGATTAAAATATGGTCTGAATGTGACTTATATGTTTAATACCAATCCCCGAAGAACAACCACAGTTTCCTATTTTCACGATATCCGCCAGTTGGGAAAGAGCGAGAATGCTTTTCTCGACGACAACTGGATGACTTCCGTACTGAGAAGAAATCCCAACTACAAACTCACCATGGTGGATCAGTTCAATGCCTTTTATGAGCACGAATGGGCTGCAGGATTCTCAAATACGGTGAAGGTAAATCACCAGACAATTTACCCAACCGAATACGTGCCTTTTAATCCGCTTTCGGAAACTGCTGATACCCTTTCGGGAGCATCAATCACCTCGTCTGAAATTACACTGAGCACTCACTTTGCCTACCGCGAGAAATTTGTTTGGGGCAAATTTGAACGCAAGAGTCTGGGTTCGAAATATCCAACTCTGGACCTGGATCTCACATACGGGCCCAAACGATTGCTGGAAAGCGACTACGAATATTTCAAAGTTCGGCTGAAGATTTCTGACAAGCTGGAGACCAGTCCTTTCGGATATATCAAATACAGATTTACCATTGGCAAAATATGGGGTTCCCTACCCTATCCCTTGTTAAAGCTGCACGAAGGAAATGAAACCTATGCCTGGGACCCATTGTCGTTCAACATGATGAATTATTACGAATTCGTAAGTGATGAATACATGAGCCTGTTTGCCGAGCATCACTTCCAGGGTTTCTTTCTGAACAGAATACCCCTGTTGCGCCGGATGCACCTGCGGGAAGTAGTGGGCTGCAATATTCTCTATGGAAAGCTTTCTGACAGGAATAAATCGGTGATGGTCTTTCCCGAAGGATTATCGGGATTGAGCGAACCCTATTATGAAGCCAATGCGGGTATTGAAAACATATTCAAATTGTTTCGCATTGATGCAGTGTGGCGTTTTTCATACCTCGAGCATCCGGAGGTAAGCCCTTTCGGAATAAGGGCCTCCATGCAGCTTACATTCTAAGTTTCAGAAAAGAAAGCCTGAGAATAAAGTCACTGCACAAGTTCAAAAATCGGAGTTCCTGTACATGAATTGGGGAATGTAATATTCAACAATGTTGAGATGGTGGGTGCAATATCAATGATGTCAACCTGCCTTGTAATGTTGCCTCTCCCTACTTTCCATCCGTACCATATTAGCGGTATGCGGGAATCATATGAGTAGGAAGAAGTGCCCCCTGTGGACGCCTCACTTTTTTCTACCCATCCGGCCTTTAAATTGATGATCACATCGCCCGAACGCTTTTGGTTATAGCTGTTCTGAATTTTTCTATAAACACCTTCCGTAAAATTGGCCGTTTGCAATGTATGTGAAGTTACTGTATTGGCCACTCCGGAAAACTGAAGCATAAATTGAGCAATATAATCCTGCATTTGGGTTAGCGAAAGTTTGGAGTCTTCTATAAGGGTATGGTTCAGATAAATCTGTTGGGCATGATAGGCTCTGATCCATTCGCCCCTTCCATAGGTATTGTTTAAAGCACTCATCAATAGAGACAAGGCTCCTGTTTGATTGAAATAACCGGCAGGGATCTTGTTGTCGCTCAAATACGAAGGTATTTGTGCCACACCATGGTCAGATGTCAAATAAACCAATGCATTTTCCTTACCTACCTGGCTGTCGAGGAACGTCAGAAAATGTGCAATCTCCTTGTCAAGCCGCAAAAAGGCATCCTCAACTTCCACTGAATTCGGACCGAACAAACTACCGATATTTTCCATAGCTGTAAAGCAAATGGTCAACACATCGGTAACCTCATCCTTCCCCAGTTGCTCATTGAGTATCAGGGTAGCAGCAAAATCTTTGGTGTAGGTGTTACCAAAAGGCGTTTTGTCGAGCAAACTATAATCCAGCTTATTCTTTTTGATTTCTGAAATCTCTTCCAGCTCATAGGGGAAAGTTACCTGGCCTTTAAAGCCTGTTTCATACTTATTTTTATCGGGAAGGCTTTCTGTATAACTTTCAATAGGGAACAAGGTGGTCCACACTTCCTTCAGGTATACATCCGGGAATCTTTTTAAATTAAAAACATCTACCCACCGGGGCAACGAATCGGTATAGTAGGTGCTGGTGATCCAGTTGCCGGTGCGCTTGTCAAACCAGTAAGCACCGTTTGCAGTATGACCGGCAGAAAAAATGCCGGGGGCCGGATCAGCAGAAACAGAATACACCTTTGACCGGAAGTTGTTGGAAAGTTTCAGCTCATCTGAAAATGTGGTACACATGAGATTACGGGGACTGTTATGTCCATTATCAACATCACCACCAACAGCTTTATGACCCGGATCTTCCGTGCTCTGCTCAATCCTGTCCTGCAGGTATAAATACCACTCACGGCCAACTATACCATGCTCAGCCGGTATGGTTCCGGTTGAAATGCTCGCATGACCCACTCCCTGCTGTGAAAAAAGGTAATTGAAACTGGTATTTCTGCAATAGGTACCTCGATCTGCCAGCAGCCTAATGCCACCTGCATCAAGCTTATCCCAGAACCGTTGAATGTAGTCATAGCGCATTTGACTTACTACAATGCCCACAATCAGTTTGGGCTTTTCCGGGGGTATCTTTTTTAAATCCTGTGAATATAGGGTGGGGTGAAAAATCTGACAGGTTGAAAGTAAAGCAGAAATAAATATCGTCTTGATCCACATATGCCGTAAATGAGAATTGATAAACATTTGAACGGCAAAGATAATTTTTTGTTGTTTGCTGACAAGAAAAAATTAAGGCGGTTTACGCACTCATTACAGGGCCTTTTTAACTTTCACAGCTTTCTGTCCTCTAATGCCCTGCTCAACCTCAAAGGTAACTTTTGTATTTTCAGCAAGCTGCTCTTCCATATCATTGATATGTACAAAAACACTGTTTCTGTTATCCAGATCACGTATGAAACCAAAACCCTTGGAATCATTAAAGAATGTGATAATACCTGTCCGTATATATTTTGATGGATCAATAGATTCCTGCCGGGGAACACTGACCTCAATATCTGCTGCATTCACTTTTATTTTTCTTGTAGGATCTGGTGGCTCAGATGTGATTCTGCCATTTTCGTCCACATAAGCGATCATATCATCAAGGCTACTGTTACCTTCTCTGGAATTTTCCTTCCGTTCAATCCTTTTCAGCACCTTATCCTTACGTTTTTTCTCTTTTCTGTTCCTTACTTCCTTTTTGTTATAAGATTCCTGTGATCTGGCCATGCTTAATTATTAAAATTTAAATTAAAATTATGATTGGATTGATATTAAATATGTCGATGAGATATACTAAATGCAATCGCAAAAACAGAGGATTCAAAAAGTTGAGCCGAAATAAACCAATATCAGGAGGTCATTGGTCAGAAAAGCACAGATTCTCAAATCATATTCCCGGCAAAGATAGAAAATAATAATTCATTTTTATGGCTTTATTAGAAGTCATAAAAAACAATCCCACCGGTTAACCCGATGAAAATAAATCCGAATCGGTAAGAGTGTCTGATAGTTGCAAAATACCAGCACCGGTTATTCTTTACTTTTGCAGGTGTTTATGCCCAGCAAGGTGTAAAGCGGACAAAAGCTCACCAGACTGGTTAGTATAAAAACAACCGCCAGAATAAGCAGCACAATGGCCAATGTACCGGTGATTACTTTGGTAAGGGCCAGAATTAGCACTACCATTGCAACAAGCAAACGAACTGCTTTATCGGTACCTCCCATGTTTTTTTTCATATGTGTAGCGTTTTATAGTTAAAAATTGAAACCATAAACAATTAACCGTTTCAGGCTGGTTTTGTTTAAAGTTATTAAAAAAATTCGATACATAATTGAATTCTGCCAAAGCCATTCACTTCAAAAATGACAACAGTGGCGTCATCAAAAAAAGCATCCAATAATTTGCCAGAAATGATATTAAGTGTAATTTAGGCGGCTTTTTCATTAACAGAATGTATTCAAACAGACCATTTTTCGGTTCCAGAAGCAGGTCAAAGCTGGTCAATAAGACAGTTCGTCCCGTCATTGATTACCTGTTGCTCTTTGTATTGATATACATGCTCATCAAGGCCATATTTGTTATTGGCTTTGAAGAGAAGCCTGCTATAACATCTTCATCTGTTGGTTATTATCAATGGATTTTCACAGTAATTGCTTTTTTTTATACCCTGCGTTCCATCATCTGCTTTGGCTATAAAAGTTTTACGTCTGACTTTTTCCTGTTTTCAACGATTGTATTGGTATTGATGTTTGCCTTCACCATTGATGTTGACCGAAACATTGCCTGGCTGAACAACCACTATGCATATTCACTGGTAATATTGGGTTTATTCATTTTTGAATTTTCCCGTTTTGACATCAGGGGTATAGCCCTGGTATTGAACCCCGCCCAGCTGTTTATGCTGAGTTTTACATTCCTGATCTTATGCGGAGCCGCACTGTTGATGTTACCCAATGCCACTTTCATTCCCATTACCTTTGTTGACGCGCTTTTTACATCTACCAGTGCAATTTGCGTAACCGGGCTGATTGTTGTGGATACGGCCACCAGGTTTACCGTGCTGGGCAAAAGTATCATCCTGCTGCTCATTCAGGTTGGTGGCATCGGCATCATGACCTTCACCAGTTTCTTTGGTTTCTTTTTTAAGGGAGGTTCTTCCTCATTCTCAGAAAGATTAGTTCTGAGTGATTTTCTGAGTGAAGATAATGTATCAGAAATCCGCAAAACACTGGCCAAAGTAATATTTATCACATTGCTTTTCGAACTGGTTGGTGCGTCATTTATATATCTGAATCTGAACCCCGATTACTTTGCTACAATTGGCAGCAAAATCAGATTTTCCGTATTTCATTCAATCTCGGCCTTTTGCAATGCGGGTTTTTCAACATTTACTGACGGATTGTATGATGTGAGGGTTCGCAATTCTTATTCTATTCTTTACACTATAGGTTTCCTGATTATTCTGGGAGGAATCGGATTCCCAATTCTATTAAATCTGTATACATTTATCAAGTACAAATTGCAGAGCCTGTTATCAGTCATCCGGTTTGGACACAGAAAGGCCTTCATTCCCAAAATGATCAACATCAATTCAAGGTTGGTAATTTATACCACTTTTTTCCTGATTGTAGTGGGAACCCTGTTCTTTTTCATTTTTGAAAATGATTCGGTTTTAAAAGGGATGTCCTTACCCGGAAAAATAGCGCACTCCTTTTTCGGAAGCGTCTCTCCCCGTACTGCCGGTTTTAATAGCGTGAACATGTCGCAGCTCACCATATCTACTGTTGTGCTGACGATATTCCTGATGTGGGTGGGAGCCTCGCCCAATTCAACAGGCGGAGGTATAAAAACCAGTACATTTGCCATTGCACTTATGAATGTTTTTAGGATTGCCAGGGTGAACAGACATATCGAATTTCACAGGCGTGAGATCCACGAACGTTCAGTTGACAGGGCTTTTGCCATTATCATCCTGTCTATTATCATTCTTGGATGTGCATCGCTGATCATGCATATTGCCGAGCCCGATAAAGGAGCTTTGGGTCTTCTCTTCGAATGTGTTTCGGCTTTTGGAACCGTTGGATTGTCGCTTGGCATCACACCGCAATTGACCAACTTTTCCAAACTGCTTCTCATTCTGCTCATGTTTGCCGGAAGAATGGGAATACTGACCTTGCTTTTTGGATTCATTCGAAAAAGTAAAGCCTCGGTATACCGGTACCCAAAAGAAAACATTATAATAACTTAAAAAATAACCGCCATGAATTTTGTAATTATTGGCCTAGGTAATTTCGGCGCATCACTGTCAAAAATACTCACTGCATTGGGGCATGATGTAATCGGCGTGGATAAGGATATAGAGAAAGTAGAGTTTTTCAAGGACAAAATTAAAAATACGATAAGCATGGACATCACCGACATTCACGCTTTAAAAACATTGCCTCTGAAGGACTGTGACAGAGTTATTGTATGTATTGGCGATGATTTTGGCTCATCAGTTAAAACCACTGCACAACTCCGAAAACTGGGAGTAAAAAATATTTATGGACGCGAAAGCTCGCTGATCCACAAAACCGTGCTGAATCAGATTGGCGTTGATGAAACCATTAATCCGGAATACGACACGGCTGTTGTTTTTGCCGAAAAACTGATCACACCAGGGGTGTGGAGCATATACAATATTTCTGATGACATAAAAATTGCCGAAATCAGTATTCCTGAGGATTATATTGGGAAGAAACTTTCCGGGATCAATGTATCAGCTTTTCGTAACCTCTCGGTTCTGGCTTTAAAATACGCCGATAAAAAGCAGTCCACTCCTTCTTTGGAAAAATGGGTTGCTATTGAAAACAAAAATTTTAATACCGATATCACCCTTGAAAAAGGGATGCGCTTTGTTGTTCAGGGCAGAAAAAAAGACATCCTGGAGTATTCACAGGTGTAACTACAAGACTTGCCGGATTTGCTTTCGCTATACCAACTTTACCGGCTCTTCTGCAAAGCTGTTCATGTAGCTGTTTTGTATTTCATTGTTTTCTTCCATATCACAAACTGTTTATTACGTTGGTAAGTTTTTCAGTGACTTCCTTTGCCAATGGCTCCAGTTCAGCGTTCTCAACCGCCATCATGGACGCCAGTGGATGTACTGCAGCCACTTCGGTAGTTCCGTTTTCCCGGTCAATTACTACCACATTACAGGGAAGCATCACCCCTATCTTTTCTTCTGCCTGCAAGGTTTTATAGGCATAAGGCGGATTACAGGCCCCCAGAATGGTGTATTTCTTATAATCCACACCCAGTTTTTCCTTTAGCTTTGCCTGCATGTCAATGACGGAGATCACACCAAAACCTTCTTTTTTCAGTGCTTCCGTAACATGTTGAATGGATTCCTCAAAACCCATGCTGATTATTTTATTGATGTAATATTTCATACGCTGTTATTTTAATTTTTAATGTAATTTATTGAAATACCGTATTTTATTACCGAAGTTACTGCTGCTACTGCCACTGCCGCTAAATTTGTTCACTCGATACCACCCCGACGGGGTACCCCCACCCCGTCGGGGTGGTATTTATGCTTTTGCCTGGTTGATGGCACTGATCAGCTGGGATTTTTGGTGAACACCGGATTGTTTGTATTTGATTTCTCCATTCCTGAAAATCATGAGGGTTGGAACTCCCTGAATTCTGAAACGCCCTGCAATTTCAGGATTTTGGTCCACATCAATCTTAATTACCCTGATCTGCTCTCCCAGTTCAGAAGCCAGCTCTTTCAGGATAGGAGATTGAACCCGGCACGGACCGCACCACTGTGCGTGAAAATCAACCACAACCGGACGATTATCCTGAATGATGTTGCTGAAATTACCTCTTTCCATATCCTTAAGCGCTTTGTATTTGTTTCACTAAAAACTCCTTCGATTTCACACCGACAAAGCGGTTAACCTCTTTGCCATCATTAAAAAGCACCATGGTGGGGATACCACGGACTTTAAATTTGCCGGCAAGCGACTGGTATTGCTCCACATTGACCTTGCCGATATAGTGATTCCCCTTTAATTCTCCGGCTATTTCGTTAAGCACAGGGGCCATTACCCTGCAGGGCCCGCACCAGGCGGCCCAGAAATCAACCAGTACGACTTTGCCCCTAGTCTGGTGCTGAAAGTTCTTATCGGTAAGTGTGAGAATTTTATCATGATCATCCACCAGGGGAATGCTTTTCATTTTGGCTTTTGCCCTGAGTGTCAGAAAAACAAAGATGGCTACTACGATACCTGTTATAATCAGTGCTGTTTGCATATCAAGCTGTTATTAATTGTTTTTGTTTCGTTTTTAATTCGTGCAGGTAATTTGATGCAGCCAGGGCAGCAACCGTTCCATCGCCCACTGCTGTGGTAATTTGCCGGAACCGCTTGGCTATACTGTCACCGGCAGCATATACGCCTTCAAAGTTGGTTGACATATCATTAGAAACAACGATCTCGCCATATGTGTTCAGTTCGACTTTACTTTTCAGAAATTCCGTATTCGGAAGATATCCTATGAAAATAAAAACACCGTCTGTTTTGTATTGCATGATCCGGCCACTGCGCAGGTTTTCGATATCCACAGATTCAATACTTTCAATCCCATGAAAAGCGGTTAACCTCGATTCCATAAGAAAACTGATCTTTGGATTTTGCTTTGCTTCTTCCACTGCATGTTCAAATGCCTGAAAATGGTCAAACTGGTGCACAATGGTTACCTTGCTGGCATAATTGGTAAGCGAAACTGCTTCCTCCAGGGCAGAGTTGCCTCCGCCCACCACAACAATTTCCTTATCAGTAAAGAAATCACCGTCGCAGGTGGCACAGTAGGAAATCCCCCGGCCTTTGAACTGATCTTCACCCGGCAAACCCAATGTTCTCGATCTGCCACCCGGGGTGAGTATCACACTATGGCTGGTATAAACCTTTCCGTCTGATAAGGTCACGCTTTTCAAGTCGCCTTCAAGTGACAATTCCTGAATAGAAACATTAGTTCGGATATCACATCCGAATGTAATTGCCTGCTTCTTCATTGTGTTGGCCAACTGGTAGCCACTGGTGCTTTCCACACCCGGATAATTGGCAATTTCGTGGGTAAGGATCATTTGTCCCCCTGCCATTCCTTCGCTGACAATTAGCGTTTTCAGCTTTGCCCTTGACAGATAAATGCCTGCGGCGAGGCCGGCCGGACCGGCCCCGATAACAATGGCATCGTATTGACTTGTGTTATTCATAAGATCAGGCATTAACAGCAACTGCAAATTCCTTATTGAGTATCGTTGTTATCTGCTCACGGCTCTGAATGCTCGAAGTAGCCTTTGCCACCTTACCGTTCTTATAATAAATGGTAAACGGTATGCCCATAAAGCCTTTTACTTCGGGCAGGCTGCGGATCACATACGACTCGGGGTTGTCGAACTCCATATCGTAAAACTTTACATGCGGGTACTCCTTTTCCAGTTCTTCGGCAATGCCGTAAACAGGAATACACATGGGACCCATACGTCCGCAGATAACCATTACGTTTTCGTTTTCACTGATGGCCTGCTGATGCTGAGCGGCCGATTCGAGATGTTTTAAATTGGTGTACAACATATTGTTAGATTTAAGATTTAAGATTCAAGAGCCAAGAACCAAGAGTCAGGATGTAAGACTTAAAATTCATGAGACAAAATTAGTTTGGAAAACTTCAGGAATAAAGGATTTAGGCTTGCAGGGAGACAATCACGGGATTGAAAAAAGACAACTTTTTTGTTGATATGGATTAACCTCTGAACACTATCGCTTTCCCCGAAGATTGTACTGTGTCTTATAGCAGTTACTTTTCGGAATTCCAGTCAAAAGAGTTGTACAACTTTAGCATAATTTCATAACTTTGCTTTACGTTCTTTTCGGATTTTACTAATTAGATGGGATTTGTATTCTGAACTAACCGCTGACGAATCATGAAGAATATACTGTTCTTTTCCGCTGCAGTCAGTATGCTGACAATCACTTCCTGTCATAAAGACGAAACCGATTCTCCCTTGCCTGACAGTGAATATGTGGTTTTTGCATGGAATGACCTGGGAATGCATTGCTTGAATCCTACCTATGATGAACTCGTTATTCTCCCCCCTTACAATAATGTTCACGTTCAGGTGATTAAACGTGGTGATCCACCCGAAATCATTACAGAAGGAATAACCGTGGAATACAATCTGGTGAATAATACGTATTCATTTGGCAAACGGCAATATGGTGGTTTCTGGACAAACTTTACCGCTATTTTTGGGGGTACAGCGCCAGCCAACAATATTGGGCTTACCGGCACCCCACTTTTTGGAAACATGGCAAAGAAATCAGGTTACTTTATAGCGGAAGGAATACCCGTTGTACCTGTTGATGACGATGATGTATGGGATCCCTTGCAGGTTATTGATGTTAAAGTCAAAGATGGCTTAGGAAATATTCTGGCAAATACGCAGGCCTCCGTCCCCACCTCAGATGAAATTAATTGTGCCAAATGTCACTCCGGAGGTTCTTTAAGTGCTTTCTCCAATATTCTGTCCAAACATGATGATGAAGAAGGTACTTCTTTGATGAACCAGAAACCTGTATTGTGTGCCAAATGTCATGGAAGTCCGGCTCTGGGAACAACCGGACCCGGAACTTCCGGCAAATACTTATCACAGGCGATACACGGATCGCATGCTGAAAAAGGTGCAGGATGTTATGACTGCCATCCGGGAGCTTCAACTCAGTGCAGCCGAAGCATTGCGCATATGGCGACAACCAACGATGGAAATTGTACCACCTGCCATGGAAGTTTGCAGCAGGTTGCTTCAACCATTGAGGCAGGAAGAATTCCCTGGGTGACCGAACCCAATTGTGTTACCTGTCATAATACAACGTCAGGTGTGGAAACAAGCGATGAATTGTACCGAAATTCAGCAGGACATGGCAATCTTTATTGTTCGGCATGCCATGGAAGCCCGCATGCCATGTATCCTTCACGGGAAGCAAAAGACAATATCCAACCAAAGCAATACATGGGCAATAAGATTAAAACCATGGGAAGTTGTGGCGTTTGTCACGAAAGTTCAAGGGGTGAAGGGGCTGGTGATGATTTTGCAGAAGCACATGCAGGTTCAAACCCTGAGGAGAGAAATACATGTTATGTTTGTCATACTTCAATCTCCACCAATACATCGAACTGGCCTCATGGATTTACCTGGAAGAATTCAAATTGATTCCGGAGCATGATTCAACTATTGTGAGTTTGTTTGCAGTATCACCAAACCATCTGAGGTAATCTGATTGTTTGATTTAAACCAAATCAAGGTCATCCCAGGATGAACTGTCTTCAATTGGTTCAAGATGAGTAAACACGGATGCTCCCGGGAATTTGTGCTGGATTTCTGCTTCAATCTTTTCAATGAGTTGATGGCCCTCCTGAACTGTCCACTTTCCGGGAACAAGAACGTGCATTGAAATGAATTCACGTGATCCGGCCTGACGTGTTTGCAAAGCATGAAATTGAATACCCATTTGCTTATAAGGCTCAAGAACTTCATTTATCAAACGAATTTTCTCTTTCGGTAAGGAAACATCCATCAATCCCATAACTGATTTACGCATGATACTTACTCCTGACCATACTATATTTGCAGCCACAAAAAGTGCCACAATGGGATCAAGCTGCTGTAAACCGGTTAAAGCCACAAGACCCACACCAACAATAACCCCTGCAGACGTCCAGACATCTGTCATCAAATGCTTTGCATCAGCTTCAAGTGTAATTGACCGGTAGTTTTTGCCCGCTTTTTTCAGGACTATCGCGACAAACAGATTAACGAGCGATGCCAGAACAGAAACAGCCAATCCGATGCCAACCTGGTCCAATGGTTTTGGATCCAGCAATCTATTAATGGCAGCAATGCCTATTCCAACAGCAGCGATAAGGATCAATATTCCTTCAATGCCACTGGAAAAATATTCGGCCTTATGGTGTCCATAAGTATGGTCTTTATCTGCGGGTCTGGCAGCAATTGTAAGCATTACAAGGGCCACTATGGCTCCTGCCAGGTTAATGAATGATTCCATTGCATCAGAAAGCAGTCCAACTGAGCCGGTTAGCAGATAAGCCAATCCTTTAAGACCAATAGTAACAAGCGCCGCGGCAATGGATAACCAGGCAAAGCGGGTCAGAGACCGATGGCTATTTGGTCTTTTAGTTACTGGCTGATTCATTGTATTCATATCAGGATACAATA
Source organism: uncultured Bacteroidales bacterium (assembly GCA_964438935.1). Classification (GTDB taxonomy): domain Bacteria; phylum Bacteroidota; class Bacteroidia; order Bacteroidales; family UBA10428; genus UBA5072. The sequence goes on along the minus strand of CAYTNC010000008.1, from coordinate 15,083 downwards.
TTAATTCTTTTAACTGTATTGCAATGTGGTGAAATATTTGTGGATTCGGATTATTTTTACATTTTACACGCGAATCTCCGTTATGAAACCCATTCTCGAAACCGACAGCGATTTTATTTGCGACATACAGGCACCCTGTTTTCAATTGCTGACGCAGGAAGAAGCCGAACTGGTGAGAACGGGCAAAACCCAGGTACTCTTTCGTAAAGGTGATAACCTTACCAAGCAGGGCGCGTTTGCTTCTTATGTTCTTTTTATGATGACCGGACTGGCCAAGCAGTACCTCGAGGGTGATATATCACGGAATTTCAATCTCAGGATCATCAAGCCGGGAGAATTCATAGGGCTTTCAGCCGTTTTCACCCGCAATACCTTTAATTACTCATCTGTTGCGCTTACCGACTGCCAGGTTTTCCTGGTGGAAAAGGAGACCATCGCAAAGGTGGTAAAACAGAACGGTATGTTTGGGCATTCCATCATCAAACGCTATTGTGAGCAAAATGCCGACCTCTTCAGCATTATTGGCAACCTGAATTACAAACAGATGAACGGCAGGCTTGCCGATACGCTGTTGTACCTGAACAATATCAAAGCAGAATACCCTGATATTTACCAGTTGCTTTCGAGAAAAGATGTTGCTGAATTTGCCGGCATAGCTACAGAGAGCGTGGTAAAACTGCTGAAATCATTTGAAAAGGACGCCCTCATTAAGCTCAAAGACAAGGATATTGAAATCCTTAACCCCGAAACCCTGGCCGAAATCAGTAAAAGAGGCTGACAACCAGCACCTGCATTATATTTGATAGTAAAGGCCAATAACCAATGCCGGCAGGCAGGGACAAAGCCCTGACAGGGTTTCAAACCCTGTCAGGGCTCTTGAGTTTGGCTATTCATTTCACATTTTTCAGATTAAAAGTCACGGTTATCTAAAATGGATTGTATATTTGCATACCGTAACACCAATTATTTATTCGTGGCACTTTCTAATTCCTGCATATGAAAACCTTGTTGATCTGTCTGGCTTTTTGTTTCATATCACTGATGCCTGATTCACTTACTGCGCAACAGACACCCGATAATGAAGACACCACCAAGATTGACGAAATTGTAGTCACCGGAACTAAAACCGGTGTCAACCGCCACAATGTACCCATGACCATTTCGGTGGTCACCGGAAAGCAAATTGAAGAAAGTTCGGAATCAGCATTACTGCCTGTATTGAGCGAGCAGGTACCCGGGGTATTCATCACAGAGCGGGGGATTACCGGTTTTGGTGTATCAACAGGCTCTGCCGGTTCAATCAGCATCAGGGGAATCGGTGGGAGTCCGAATACACAGACATTGATCCTGCTGAATGGCAATCCGCAGTTCATGGGAATTATGGGGCATCCCCTGCCCGATGCTTATATTGCCTCTGACGTGGAAAAGGTTGAGGTGATCCGTGGTCCGGCTTCTACACTTTACGGATCCAATGCCATGGGAGGCGTCATCAACATCATCACCCGCGATCAGAAGAAGGAAGGGCTTAGCGCCAATGCGCGCCTGATGTACGGTTCGTACAACACACAAAAATACATGGTTAATACCGGTTACAAAAAGAATGGCTTCAATGTACTGGCTTCCTTTAATCATGACCAGACCGACGGACACAGGGACTCATCCGATTTTTCAATAAATAACGGTTACCTGAGTACCGGATATAAAATTAACGAGCATCTCCGTCTTGAAGCGAACTTCAGCCTGGCCAATTTTGATGCCACCGATCCCGGGAAAGAAAGTGACATGGCCGGTGAAACCATTGACATTACCCGCGGTATGGGCGCATTTTCATTCACCAATATCTTTGAAAAAACCAACGGCTCCGTCCGGTTTTTCTACAACTTTGGTGAACACGATATTACCGATGGATTTCATTCAAAAGATAAAAATTTCGGTACTGTGGTTTACCAGTCCTTTAATTTCTTCAAAGGAAACACACTCACTTTTGGTATTGATTACAAGCAATACGGAGGCATGGCCGAAAATGTAAAAGCTATGGGCGGACAGGGTATGCAGTTTGTGGACACCACGGTACAGGAGATAGCGGGCTATGCTTATATACAACAAATGCTGTTTGAGAAATTAACATTAAATGCCGGATTCAGGCTTGAGCACAACAGCATGTACGGAACCGAACCCGTGCCATCAGTCGGGTTGGCTTACCACCTGCATATTGCAACCACCGTTAAGGCTTCTGTTGCCAAGGGATTCAGAAGCCCAACCATCAGGGAGTTATACATGTGGGGTACGGCCAATGACAAGCTGAATCCGGAAAAGATGGTAAATTATGAACTCAGTATTGAACAGCGCTTCCTGAAAAACAAGGTTACTGCTGAACTTACGGCATTTAAAGCGGAAGGAGACAACCTGATCAAAACCGTCACCGAATCAGGCATAACCAAATACCGGAACACCGGCAACTTCTCAAATTTAGGCATTGAGTTTGCCGGAAGCTATAAACCATTAGATAACCTGTCGTTTCGGGCCAATTACAGCTATATTTCAATGGACGAACCCATAATTGCCACTCCCGAGCATCACTTCAACCTGAGCAGCACCTATCAGCTGAAGAAATTCACAGCCACCCTGTCCGTGCAATCGGTACACAACCTGTATACACGCACTTCACCAACAGCCGAAAAGGAAAGCTATACCCTGCTCAATACCCGCCTTGCCTATAAATTCAACAAGTATTGCGACTTGTTCATCAAAGGCGAAAACCTCACCAATCAGGATTACTGTATCAACTACGACTACCCGATGCCAGGCTTCATAGCTTTTGCGGGCATTAACCTGCATTTCTAGCAGAACATGGTTCATTTGCCAGAAATAAGGTACAAATTAAGATTGCGCATTCCCCAAAGCCGAAAATAAAATTTGCCTGAGCTCTTTGGCGTAAACCGAATCAGATGACCGCTCAGATAACGGAACTTTTGAACCTGCATGAGCAACAATCTGAACAGGCGTGCGGCTTAAAACAAAGATTTCATTTCCAAGCAAAAGCGCTTCTTCAACATCATGTGTAACAAAAATCACGGTACGCCTGTCGTTTGACCAGATTTTGGAAAAGGCTCTGATCAGATTAAGCTTGAGTGCAATGTCGAGCCCTTTGAGCGGCTCGTCCATTAAAATAATATCAGACGGGTAAGCAAAAGCCCGGGCAATGGAAACACGCTGCCGCATGCCTCCGCTAAGTTTCGAAGGATAATAACCTTCAAATCCTTCGAGATCCACAAGCCGTATAAAGCGACTGGTGATTTTCTTTCTTTCCGCTTCAGGCAGGTTATGGTTGAGCACAAAGGAGATATTCTCTTCAACGGTTTTCCAGGGAAGTAAGCGCGGATCCTGAAATATGTAAGATATCGTTTTATCTTCGAAACCACTCAACAATCCGCCATCGGGTATGGTTAAGCCTCCAATGATATTCAGCAGCGTTGTTTTTCCGCATCCCGACGGGCCCAGTATACAGGTTATCTGCCCCAGGGGAAACGTCAGACTGAAATCCCTGAAAATTGCCATCTCCCCGTAGGCCTTATGCAATCCTTTTATTTCAAGCTCCTTGCTCATTGTTTCCAGGGTGTAACTTGGTGTTCGGTAAAACGGATCAGCTTCTCAAAACCATAACTGATGAGCACGGCCAGAATGGTCCACGCAATTACAGCATCTACATTCAGAAATGTTTGGGCCTCATGCATGATGGTACCAATACCATATCTGGGCTGACTGAGTACTTCACCGATGATGATGGCACGCCATCCGATTCCCATGGCACTTGACGCACCGCTTATGATGAAAGGCATGATGGCGGGTATATATACTTCCTGAATGATCCGTTTCCTGCTGGTTTTATAAAAGGCGGCCATTTCAACCAGGTCGCGGTCGATGCTGCCAATACCCTCAATAACATTCGTACAAATGAAAGGAAACATGGTAAGCATGGCAATGAACACTGGTACTGCACTGGCATGAAACCAGATAAGTGCCAGCAATATCAGGGCAATCACCGGTATGGAACGTATGGTAATCAGAATGGGCTTGAGGAATGCGTTGAACGGAGCGCTTAATCCGGCCCATATTCCAATGCCCACCCCCAGTATAAAGGATATTGCAAATCCGATGATTCCGCGCAATATAGTGGTACCAATTATAGCTATGAATTTACCGTCGCCAAATAATTTCAGTGTGGTAAGCAGGGTTTTCCCGGGAGGTGGAAGAATAAACTCCGAATCGTAATAAAGCGCCAGTAATTTCCAGATGACCAGCATCACCATTACTGAAACTACGCTGATGATTTGTGTTTTAGTAATAGAAAGCTTCATCGGGTATCTTTCCTCCAATAATTTCGGGATTCAACTGGTAAAACACATTCAGGTAATTACTAACCTGCTGTTCAATCCCGCGAACACGGACAAACTTAAGGTTGGCCCGTGGAATGGCAGCACGGGAAACATCGTAGCTGGGCAGGATATTGTACTTCACAGTAAGGCTGGCTGCGCTGTCGGGATGTTCATTCACCCAATGGGTAGACGCCGTGTAGGCTGAAATAACCCGTTCAACCAATTCAGGTTCCTCCTGTATCAAACGCTTTTTGGCCAAAAATGCCGTAATGGCCAGCAGGTTGCCTTGATGCCTGGTCCATTCATCGTTCAGGTCGAATATGGGTTTTACCTTTTTGTTTTTCTGCATAACCAGGGTGGCAAAGGGTTCGGCCAACACGCCGAGTTCTGCCTGTCCGGCTGCCACGGCATTGGCCAAGTCAATATGGGTGGGAAAACTGTAATCGAGGGTCAGGTCTTTTTCCGGATCAATGCCATTTTGCAGCAACAGGTACCGGAAAAGCACATCAGGCGTCATGCCCCGGGCCATCACATGAACCCTTTTGCCTTTCAGGTGGGCCCACCGGGTAATGGAAGTGTCTGTGCCAAACACATAAAAAGTACCCCATACAGGGATGGCCAGCAACCTGTATTGCAATCCTTTGTTATACATGATGGCAGCCATGGTGGTGGGCAAGATGGCAAAATCGGCGGTGCCGTCGAGCATCATCTTACGTACCTGTATGGGTTCGTTCAGGATCTCTATCTTCAGGGCTGAATTCTCTTCATGGCTCAGGCTGTCGATCATCCGGATCATGCCCATGGCTGATGGACCTTTCAGGGTTGCAATGGTATACTTTTCTACACTGCCAGGTTGCGATGTCCGGCAACCCGCCAGCAGCAGCAATGTAAGAAAAACCGGGTAACACCTTGCGGTCATAAAGCAATACTTTCCACAAAACTATTTATTTCCATGCATTTCCACATCATTTTGGGTGGAGTTTTAATTAATAGGACAAAAAGGACTATAAAGACTAAAAGACCTTTTTTCCAGAAATTCTTTTTGCTCAAATCAAAAATGTTCCTACTTTTGTGAATCAAATAACAAAAGACCTGTTTGCTTACTGAGATTTGAAAACGTTTTTTAAATCAAGGACTTACAGGTTAATTCATAATCCAATCCGGAGGTATGCTGATGGAAAAGAGAGTAGGAACTGCACTGATTCAGGTTGAGCACCGCGATGTAGCTCACCAGCTGAACGAAATCATTTCAAATCATTCCCACATCATTTTAGGACGTCAGGGCTTGCCGCGCAGCAACGGGCAAAGCATTATTTCCCTTGTTCTTGAAGGTACCACCGATGAGATTGGATCCCTAACCGGCCAGTTGGGCAGGTTAAATGGCATTCAGGTAAAGTCGGTACTTTTAAAGAACAAAAATGATGAATAAAATTTTCTTGCTTTTTGTGGCATTTGCCGCTATTTTCACCGGTGTTTTTTGTCAGCCCGTCAGTCAAAAATCTGCAAAATCCGATTCGGCCAGTCTCTCGGAACAACCCACGGCATTGGGCGAAGTTACCGTGTCGAGTCTGCGCTTTAACCGTAAAGTAAAAGAATTGCCAACACCACTGGCAGTGATTGGCACCTACGAATACAAACTTCAATCGTCACTTACTCTTTCAAATGTTTTGGGTTCACAACCCGGCATTTCCATGGGAAGCGACGGCGTATGGTCTACCAATGTTATCATCCGCGGATTGAACGAAAACCGGTTGGTTACCCTTATTGACGGTCACCGAGTAGAAACTGCCACCGATCTTACAGCCTCGTTCAGTATGGTGGATGTGAATGACATTGAGCGGGTGGAAGTCATCAAAGGCGCACAATCTTCGCTTTATGGCACAGGCGCCATGGGAGGTATTGTTAATGTAATTACCCGTGATGGTCATTTCGCCGAAAAACCTTACATCTCGGGAAACCTTACATCGGGGTTTGCTTCGGCCAACAAACTTTTTACCGAACACGCCGATATCACCACCGGTGCCGCCAAATGGTACCTGAGGGTAAGCAGCACCTACGGCAAAGCTGATGACATACATACTCCGGAGGGCGAATTATCAAACAGCCAGTACACCTATAATAATGTAGCCGTAAAAACAGGATTCAAACCCTGGAAAAAGCATTTATTTAAAGTACAATACCAGCGCAACTGGAACACCAACGTTGGTATTCCCGGAGGAAGTGCCTTTGCAGGCCCTGCAGAAGCGACCTACACCGACATAGGCCGGCACCTGCTGGCTACCAGCTACGAGATAACGGATATATCGGGGCAACTGGCTTCACTGAAGTTCAGTTATTTCACGCAATACATCCGGCGCGATGTTGATATGATCCCCAACACGGCAACCGAAACCACATTACCCAACGGAAACCTGCAGCGAACCACCCCTAACCTGGTTACCCCTGTTGGGAAGCACCTTACCAACGGCTTGCAACTCCAAAGCACCTGGCATGTTGCATCAAACCAAACCCTGATAGCCGGTATCGACGCATGGGCGCGCAGGCTCACCACCGACCGTACCAAGTACATCACGGTAGAAGTAGCCAACCCACAGGGTACGGTATTGGTTACCAACCAGCTTGAGCGGGGCGAAACACCTATTCCGGAATCTACCTTTGGCAGCGCCGGATTTTTTATGCAACACGAGCTGCGCTTGCCAAACCGTTTTACGCTCATCACAGGCGGCCGTATCGATGGCATCTACATTGAGAATGAACAGGGTCTGGATGTGGATTACCTGATAGTAAACGGTACGCGAAATGATTCACCTGCCAATCAACGAATCACCTTCGAAAAAGGCAACGAAAACAGCTTTTCATGGAGCGCCAACGCAGGTTTACTATATGATCTTTCGGAATTCTCAGGGATAACCCTGAACCTGGCACGCTCGTTCAGGGCGCCATCACTCGAAGAGCGTTTCAAATATATCGACCTGGGTAATTTTGTACGCCTGGGCGACCCCGCCCTGGAACCCGAAAGCGGGTATAACGCCGACCTGGGATTCCGGGTTTGGAAACCAGGATTTACATTCCAGGCCGGTATTTTTGTCAACCGGCTTACCAACCTCATTGTCGAAGATCCGGGTGAGTTCATCTACACGGTAAATACCGGCACCGATGCAGTGGTTACCGACACGCTCCCTGCCCTGGTACTTACCAATGTAAGCAAGGCACTGCTCTATGGCTTCGATTATGAATTACAGGCCAAACTGTACAAAGGATTTGTATTGCTTCATTCGGGTTCCTTTGTCAGGGGCAGGGATACCGAAGCCGATGCCAACCTGCCGCAAATACCACCGGCAAACGGTCGCCTTGGCATCCGTTATACACGTTCCGGAATCGGCTCGGCTGAATTGGCGCTAACCGTTGCACTGGAACAGGAAAAGGCTGCTGAAAATGAACAAAAGACGGATGGTTACACCCGGCTTGACCTGATGTTGCGAACCGACCGTATACACTTGGGACCGTTGGCCCTTGAGCTTTTTGCCGGCATCGACAACATAATGGATAAGAGCTACACCAACCACCTTTCCACCAACCGGGGAAGCATCAGCGTTGAACCCGGGCGGAATATTTATGTGCGACTCAACCTGGCTTTCTAACTAACCTGATTCAGGTTAATAAAAAAGTTGAGGTATTTCAATTAATGTTATGTCTTCTATTGTTTGTCATTATGAAAGAACAATATAGCGAAACCGTACTTTTGTAAAAAAAGTATATGAATTTCAGTGATCTATACGACCATAATGACAGGTTAATTCTTAAAACTGCCGAAGATTCGCTCAATCCGAAAATTGACAGAATTCAGGAAATAGTTGATTATGCCAGGGAGGCAGGAATTGAGAAAATTGGTATCGCCAATTGCATTACTTTTAACAGGGAAGCCGACCAACTCGAAAATATACTGACCGAATCAGGATTTGAGGTTTCAAAAGTGAATTGTAAATACGGCAGGGTAAATTTTAGTGACCTGGTACCGGGTTACCGGGGCATATCCTGTAATCCTGCAGGTCAGGCCAAATACCTCGAGGACAATGGAACCCAGCTCAATATCATGATGGGATTGTGCCTGGGACACGATATGATTTTCAATACCAAATCCAAAGCACCTGTAACGCCTTTGATCGTTAAGGACCGTAAACTTAAACACCAATCCCTGCTAAGATTTCAACAGGATTCTGAATAATCACAATCCCCGCTCAAAACTTCTTATTACTTTTGTAAGGGCTTCCTTTTTCTTTTCTCAGGAAACCCTTGTGATATTCATGCGCAATTTTTCAGGCATAATAATTGCATGAAAAATGCAGCGTATTTACATGCATAACATGAACATTGGCCTTGCAATCACTTTTTCAACTTAAGTATCAACATTATATGATTTCTAAAGCTATGATTGGGAATACCAAAATTACACGCGCGCTCATTTTTGCCCTGCTGTGTCTGACAGCATCCTTTTTCATTGTATCGTGCGAAACCGAAGAAGAGTCCTTTGACGAAACCCTGCTGATTGGGAAATGGCAATCGGGGACATTGTATTACAGGTATATCGACGATGGATCAGGCGCCACCTGGGATACCGGTGACGATGTCACCGAAGAAGAAGCCCAGGAATTCACATGGACCTTGGTGCAAACGGAACTTACCCATATCCACATAATGGAAACAGGCAGCGGTGTTTTACCCAAGGTATATACTGTAACAGAACTCACAACCACTACCCTGAAATACAAGGACGATTTCAACAAGTCGTACTCTTTTACCAAGGTTGCACCGTAAATCGGCAGGCAATCGCACGCATCCATCCCAGGTATAAAGTATTTGATCATGAAAAAACCGGTTAAATCAGTCATTATTGGCATAGCCTCATTGCTGCTGCTGGTTATAACAATCATTGGCATTATGATATGGCTTGTTTTCACCCCCGACAGGATAACCCCGATCGTGCGTAAACAAGCCGAAAAATATATCAATTGCCAATCGGAAATTGGCAGGGTTGAGTTAACTTTTTTCAGCACCTTTCCCCGTTTCGGACTTAAAGTGAACCGCTTTGCGCTGATCAACCCGGTTGCAAATTCCACAAGCGATACCCTAATATCGGTTGAGGAATTAACAGGTGTAGTGGATGCTTCGGCATGGTGGAAAAACAAGAACCTGGTGCTGACAGGATTGAGGTTGTCAAACGGTAATATACATGCTTTTATTGATTCGACAGGCCAATCCAATTTTATGGTTTTTGTCACCGATACCACCGCCCAACCCGAATCCGAAAGTGAAGCGCCCTACACTTCCATTGACATCGACAATATAAAGCTCGATAACATCAACCTCGAATACACCGACCTGTCGGGAAAGCTGAAGGCTGCTGTTCGCGACCTCACCGCGGATGTTTCCGGGAACATCCGCGACAACCACATCGAAGGACACATCAAAACGGACAGGGCGGTTGTTTCCTTCGAACACAAGGGCGAGAAATACCTGCAACAGGCAACAGCCATGCTGGATATTCCTGTGGAGATCATCCCTTCGCGTCAGTTTATCAGGGTTAAAGATGCATCAGTTGCCATTAATGGGCTCGAATTGGCATTGGATGGCACCGTAGAAAACGATACCCTGAATGGGAACATACTTTCCGATCTCAGCTACCGGTTTGAGTCGTGGCCGGTTCAGGAGGTTATATCACTAATCCCCCCATCGTACCGTTCATCCATTAAAGATATCAAAGCCGGTGGCATCCTGTCGTCCGAAGGGAAGATAAGCGGAATAATGAACGATTCGGTAATGCCCCTGGTGAATATGCATTTGCTGTATGAAAAAGGAACATTGACCTATAAGGGCTTTCCTTATCCCCTGCATGATATCAGGGTTGATGCAGACTTCTGTTCCGACTTCAGAACCGATTCACTTTCCGCTGTCACCATCAACCAATTCAGGGCCAGCACGCCCGGATCTTCTTTAAAAACCAAGGGTAGTGTTGATCACTTTTTATCCGATGCCAACTTTGCATTGACCACAGATGCCGATCTCTTGCTGGAAGAGCTGAATGCGCTGATCCCTGACGAAATGAAAGCCAACCTGAACGGCAGGGCATTCGGCCGTATAGTGTCGGACTTCCGGTTAAGCCATTTGCAGCAAACAAAGCTCGAAAAAATGAACCTGTCGGGTTCCCTCACGCTGGCTGGTTTTCTGGCTACCTACGACAGCCTGTCGCTAATGACCAGCCGTTCTAAGATCAATTTTGAACTGCCCAACCGGAAAGCCGGTTCAAAGAACACCAGTTTTGCATCTTTTACCATTGATGCCGACAAACTTGAAGCACGTAAGATTAACGGTTTCCGTACTGCCATGCAACAGGCCGTGCTTGCGCTGGAAACATCCGATGTAAGAGATACCACTCGTATACCTCACCTGATCTTATCCTTTGACCTGGGATCGCTGAAAGGTGAGATGGATACCCTTTCGCTTGCGGTAAACAACCCAAAGGGGAAACTGGGCATTGCGCCACGGTCCGGCGCTCCGCAACAACCCGAAATACAGCTTGACTTTGCAAGCAATGCGCTTACCACTGCCTTCGGAAGCAATACGGCTGATTTTGAAACCATTAACATCAAGGGCGATGTTGTCAACGACAATTTGCAACAAGACATATTTCGGCAATGGCTGGCCAAAGGCTTTGTAGATGTGGACCATGGGAAAATATCCCTCACAGGTCTTCCATATCCTGTGGAAATCCCTTCCATAAAAATGAACTTTGAACCTGAAGTTTTTACCATTCAGGAAAGCAGAATAAAAATCGACAAATCCGACTTCAATTTATCGGGAAGTCTGCACAATATATTGTCGTATTTCAGGGGCGACTCCATTCTGAGGGGCAGGTTTGACTTTGTTTCGGATTCCACCAATGTACTGCAACTCATGACGCTGACCAACGGAATCGGAAACGAGGAAACGAAAGAAGAGGCCGGCGCAAAAGACGAAACCCTGAGCGACTCCGCCAATACCGGTCCTTATATGGTGCCCAAAGGAATAGATATTCTGCTTCGTGCCGATGTGTATAAAGCCACCTATGGCAAAGACACCGCATCAAACATAAAGGGTGAGGTAAGGCTAAACGACGGAATTCTGATACTTGACAGGCTCACCTTCTCCACACCGGCTGCACGGATGCAGCTCACAGCCATGTACAAAACCCCGCGACGAAATCACCTTTTCCTCGGCATTGACTACCACATGCTCGATGTGGAAATTGAAGAACTGCTGACCATGATTCCCGATATCGACACGTTGATGCCCATGCTGCGGTCGTTCCGCGGCAAAGCAGAATTTCACATAGCCTTGGAAACCTATCTTGATTCGCTGTATAACGTAAAAAAGTCGACTATACGCGGCGCTTCCTCCCTCTCCGGCACCAACCTGGTGTTGCTTGACGGGGAAACATTTACCGAAATTGCCAAAACACTAAAATTCAACAAAAAAACAGAAAACCGGGTGGATACGTTATCGGCCGAGTTCACACTGTTCCGTGACGAAATTGATGTTTATCCCTTCCTGATTGTCATGGACAAATACAAAGCCGTGATAGGCGGGCGGCATAATTTCGACCTGAGCTTTGATTACAACATATCGGTAGTAGACTGCCCTTTACCTGTAAAACTGGCCATTGACGTCAAGGGGACGGCAGACGGCATTAAATATGTGCCACTCACGGCAAGCAAGTACCCCGAATTTTACCGTCCGAAGCGAAAAAATGTAGTAGAAAACAAGCAACTCGAATTGCGGAAAATGATCCGTGAATCGCTGACAAAGAACGTTATTGAACGGTAAGAATATTGACCATCGAATAAATAATACTCCTCGGTTACTTCAAAAGTATGATTGGTTGGATTTTCATAATCAACAAGTATTAAATTGAATTCACGGTTTTCTTCCTTGCGGAAAAAAAGTTTTTTCATCCCCGGCATATTTTGGTATGCGGGCCTGTACACTTTTATATTCGGTGGGTTGTGGCATTAATCAGTTCTGCGATTTTTAAAAAACCTTTAACTTATTCTCATTTAATACCATAATAGTATAGACTGTCTGAAATACGTCTAAAAAAGCGTCTAAGTCGTCTAAAACATGTCTAAGCTTTTCTAAGTTCCCAGTATTTCTTTTCCAATACAATACTATCCTCTAATCTTAATGCCTGTAAAAGGTTTTTGACTTTATCTTTTTTTTGTTTATCTGATAAGATTTCCGAAAGTTTATCGAACAATAATTTTTCAATGTCTGCCCGGTTAGCTTTTTTAAA
>CAYTNC010000008.1:0-2281 GCA_964438935.1 uncultured Bacteroidales bacterium | reverse complement strand
CCGAAAGTTTATCGAACAATAATTTTTCAATGTCTGCCCGGTTAGCTTTTTTAAACTTCCGTAAATATTCAATAATCATATCTTTAAAATACTGATCGTCGAAACTCTTGTTTTTAATGTAATCGGCCTTTTCGCCTGTGGTTTCTGCTATTTGCGCAGCAACAAAATAGTTGGGTTTACGCCCTTCTATCAACCCCTGTTTTCTTAAAAACTGAGCCGAATCATCGGTAATATGAAGTTTTTTCTGCACCCTGTCGAGTAATACTACGGTAGTTAGAGGTAGTTCACTCTTTTCCATCAATAACAATGAGTAATTTTCATCGATAGCATGTCCGTATATTTCCAGTATTACATTGCTGTCGGTTGATTTTGAATAGTCGGGCAAGGGAAAAAATCGCTTCCGCTGTTCGAGGCACATGGTATAAATACCATAACCTACGGTATCAATCATGTTCAGGCTTACCATTGCTTTTGCAAGCCAGGGATTCCGATATTTTTCGGGAGTCTTTTCGCCCAAAACATATTCATCAGGGTTTCCTTCGAAGAAACCACCTGCATTGCTGAAAATAAGTTTATCAACCTTTTCGGTAAGCACAATCCTAGAATTTGATGCATAATCCTGATGCGCAATGGCATTGTGCAAGGCTTCCAGAATAACCCGGGTTTCGTATTTATTTACTTCAACAGCCAGTAATTCATTGTTTGGGAAGAACTTATACTTGATATTGCGGATGCGTTGCAGCACTTTTGTGGTTCCCAGCAATAAAGGTGGCGTAAAATGTTCATACGCTTTTTCCTGAGTGTCAAGTTTCCATGTAATTTCTGTTATCGATGGCAAAAGGTAATGTGCCGATTCGGGTTTCCCCAAGAGCAGTATGGCTGTATTGGTAATTTTCCCGTTAATGGTTATGCGGGCTTTGTCGAGTAACAGCAAATCGTCCCAGTTGTCTATTTCGCTGTAAAAAGGTTCATTAATACACTTTTCCTTAAATTTATTACGGGCAGTTTTAAGGGCTTCGGGGTCGAGGTCGGTAATAGTTGCGCCTTCAACTATTTTTGCCGACCAGTCTTCCAGCGAATTGTATATATCGCGGACATAAGCCGGGAAATTACGTAAATCAGTTTTTTGGCTGTTGATACGGATAAAAGGTTTTTTCTGAAAATTTACCGGTTCGCCCTTGGCCGATGGGATACGGAAAAGAACTATGGTTTTATGCTGATATTCAAACTCATGTATTTCAAATTTAATTTTGGGGTAAACCAGTGTGCGAAGCCAGAGCTCAAAATCTTGGTTTCCTATCTTAAAAGATGAAGGTTTAAAACTGGTGCCAACAATTTTTTGTGTTACATCTTCAACACCCAGCACGAGGTAACCAAAATCTTTATTGGCTATACATGCCCCATTTGACAATGCCGAAATGTACTCGCCAATACCTTCGGGAGTGACACTGGCGTTTTGTTTGGCCACGTTAGTCTTAAACTCAAGCCAGGTTTGTTCGCCCGGTGTTTGTACCAGTTTATCAAGTAGTGTATGTAATTCCTCTGTTCGCATTATGGTTCGGCTGCATTATTTAATTTTTGTTCTTCAGTTTTATACAAATGTACATTTTTCTTAAAATCAATTTCATGTACCCGTCGTTGCCCGGTCATTAATTCATGTAATAGGGTTTTAAAAAGGTCGGATAGGGTTTGTTTTTTAGCTATGTGAAACTCAAAAGTAACCATTTCGCAGTGGTGTGTCAGCAAAAAAACAGCTCTTTTGCAAAATTACGCCAATGATATTTATACCGCAGAGCGGTTTTAGTATTGTAGCAACATTAACCGGATTGTATTTCCTATTACCGCGGAGCGGTTATAGTATTATTATAACCTAATGACACCAAACTATAACCGCTTCGCGGTAATTCAGTCAAAACCAAATCAGTACTTCTAACGCAAAAAATACGAAGGCAAAGAAGGCTGGTAATGCCTGTTTACCATCCGGCCGCCCTGTTACGCGATCCTTCGTTAAAACGTGATACCTGGGACGATTACAAAAAAGTAGTTTTTAAATATCGTGAGCTGGTTGATTCTAAACATTATTCAGCTCATGTTTAGAGCAGAAACTACGTTCATATTCAAAAATTACCTGGAAGATCCTGTTGATCTTTTCCGATTCCGGAAGAACCTGCCGTATCAATTCCAGGTACCGTCGCTCCATCAGAAAATCCATGGTTGGTTTGAAGTTCAGGTCAAATACCCAGCTTACCTGAAGCAGCTTGAAATCGTTCACGTTTTTAAC
>CAYTNC010000007.1:0-41166 GCA_964438935.1 uncultured Bacteroidales bacterium | reverse complement strand
TCAGCAGGCAAACACTCGAGGATTATTACCGCCCCTGGACAGAGCTTGTTAATAAAGGAGTTGGTGTGCACTGTGGCGAATGCGGCTGTTGGCGCAACACACCTCACGAAGTTTTTTTAGCCTGGTTTGGAGACATCGTTGACATACTTACCAGCAGCCAAATCGGTTATGCCCTTTGGAACTTCAGGGGCGATTTCGGTATTCTCGATTCGGGCCGCAAAGATGTTGCCTATACCGACTGGTATGGCCACAAGCTCGACTCCAAACTGCTGGAATTGTTGAAGAAGAATTAATGAACAGGATGCCTGGCATCGGGCAGATTTTTTACACCCATTTACAAAAAACTTTTATGTTGAAGATCAGGAAGCGGTTATACGAAATTATTTTTGAGGCAGATACCCGCGCAGGCAGGTTGTTCAATGAGGTGCTGCTGATTGTGATTCTGGTAAGCGTATTTCTGGTGATGCTCGAGAGTGTGGGTGCCATCAGGCTCAAATATCTGCATTTGTTAAGAACGCTGGAGTGGATCATCACCATCTTTTTCACCATTGAATACCTGGTGCGGATTTGGGTGGTTGACAAGCCGGCCCGTTATATTTTCAGTATTTATGGGTTGATTGACCTGTTGGCCTTATTGCCCACTTACCTCGATTTCTTTTTCACGGGCGGACACAGCCTGATTGTTATACGCGCATTGCGCCTGCTCAGGGTATTCCGTATTTTCAAACTGAGCCGTTATACCCGCGCAGGCAGGCTGATTGCCGGTGCCATGTGGAACAGCAAGGAAAAGATCAGCGTGTTCATTATTTTTGTGCTGACCCTTGCCGTTATTTTCGGCACCCTGATGTACCTGGTTGAGGGTGAGAAGAACGGATTTGCCAGCATACCTACCAGTATCTACTGGGCTATTGTAACCCTGACCACGGTGGGCTACGGCGATTTGTCTCCTGCCACGGGACTCGGGCAATTTCTGGCGAGCCTGATCATGATTATGGGGTATGCCATTATTGCG
Source organism: uncultured Bacteroidales bacterium (assembly GCA_964438935.1). Lineage (GTDB taxonomy): Bacteria > Bacteroidota > Bacteroidia > Bacteroidales > UBA10428 > UBA5072. Next base: position 40,154 of record CAYTNC010000007.1, on the reverse strand, counting down.
GTACCTACAGGAATTGTAACGGCTGCAATAATAAATAAAAGGAACGAGAACAATACGCAGGTATGCTCAAAGTGCATGTTCGACAGTCATGAGGATGATGCGGTTTACTGCAAGAAATGTGGGACGAAGTTGGAATAAGAGTTTAAGTGCCTTGAGTGAGCTAGAGTGCCTTGAGTGCCTAGAGTGCCTTGAGTTAGCTAGAGTGCCTTGAGTGACTGGAGTGAGCTAAAGTGAGCTAGAGTGCCTTGAGTGCCTAGAGTGCCTGGAGTGAGCTAGAGTGCCTAGAGTGCCTAAAGTGTATAAAGTGGGTGGTTTTGCAGGTGGAGGGTTGCAATTAACGGGTTATTTTGGTTATTTTGCAGTTATCTGAAACAATAAATCATCAACCTACTCAACCTTTTTTTGATATGGAACTGCAACGACTCAACAAATTTTCTGCTTTTGCCGCATTTGGTTTTGCTTTCTTTTGCCTGCTGTGGACAGTTTTAGCGCTTACCCTGTTGCCTGCGGCAGCCGGACAAAAAGACTACTCCCTGATGGTTACCGATCCGCAATGGACGCTGGTTGCCATAATCGGACTTGTTTCAAGTGTTTTGGCATTGTTTACCATACTTGGTATTTACCGTCGGAGTCACGAAAAAGGAGGGATGTTGCTTTTTGCAGGTGTGGTTATTTTTGCGCTGGGTATCCTGTTTGAATTTGCCTCCCTTACCTGGGATGTTTTCATCTGGCCGGTGGTTTGTGGAAACGAACAGTATATTGGGTTTGTAAGTTCAGGAGTGCTTATTAAGACACCGCAGTTTATGGTATTCCTGGTTCTTATGCTGGGCTGCCTTTTTTTGGGAACCGTTTTAACAGCACTGGCACTGATGAAGATCAAGGATTACGGGAAGTGGAGTCCCTGGTTGCTCATTTCGGGAATTGTACTTTATGCTGCAGGAAGCCTGGTTAATGTTTTTGTGGCTACAGGCGGACTGGTATTGTACTGCTTTGCATTTATCCTGATCGGATACAGGTTGCGCAGCTGATCAGAAGCCTATTGAGCAGGCAGTCATCATAAAAAAAAGAAAAAAGCCATGAAAAATTTACTTATTGTGTTCTTTTTGACGTCAGCTGCTGTTGCTTCGGGTCAGAAGTTTGAAAACCTGGCACCCACTCCTCCCATGGGCTGGAACAGCTGGAATAAAATTGCCTGTGATGTGAATGAAAAGGTGATCCGGGAGGCTGCCGATGCCATGGTTGCATCGGGCATGAAGGATGCCGGATACACCTACATTGTAATAGACGATTGCTGGCACGGAGAGCGCGACAGCCTGGGATTCATTCAGTCGGATCCCGTTCACTTTCCTTCGGGAATTAAGGCTTTGGCTGATTATGTACATTCAAAAGGGTTGAAATTCGGCATTTATTCATGTGCCGGAAACAAAACCTGCGCCGGTAAGCCCGGAAGTCGTGGTTATGAATACCAGGATGCGCTGCAATATGCCAAATGGGGTGTGGATTACCTGAAATATGACTGGTGTTTTACCGATGGGTTGAATGCGGAAGGGGCCTACACCACCATGCGTGATGCCTTATACGCTGCCGGCAGGCCTGTTGTATTCAGCCTTTGCGAATGGGGAAACAACAAACCCTGGCTTTGGGGTGCCATAGTTGGGCACCTTTGGAGAACCACCGGTGACATAGCTGCCCAATTCGAAGGTTCGGTTGATCATGGAACCTGGTCGTCATGGGGAGTGCTGAAAATACTGGATATGCAGGAAGGTTTGCGCCAGTATGCAGGACCTGATCACTGGAATGATCCTGATATGATGGAGATAGGGAATGGCATGACTGTGAACCAGGACCGTGCCCACATGTCGATGTGGTGCATGCTTGCCGCACCGCTCATGGCCGGTAACGACCTGGCCAACATGACCCAAGAAACCGTTTCAATTCTTAATAACTCTGATGTTATTGCTGTTGACCAGGATCCTCTGGGTATTCAGGGATTCAAGTTTGCTGAAAAAGACAGTGTGGAAACCTGGTTTAAACCGCTGGCAAACGGTGACTGGGCAATATGTTTTCTGAACAGGGCCAAACAACCGGTGGGTATTGAATTCGACTGGAAAACACAGCTTGTATTTGATGATCTCTCAAAAAGAGCACTGAATGCATCGCAAACTGAATATGATCTGGAAAATTTGTGGACAAAAGCTTCTTTAGGAAGTACCAAAACCATACTGAAATCTATTGTTCCCGGGCATGATGTGCTCATGCTGCGTTTAAAAAAGAGAGGCAGCTGATTGGTTGCAACCTGAGCTTAATTTCTTTTGTATGTACTGACGATTAATTCGTTGGTTTTTATTAAATTGTGCCATCAAACCGTTAATGGCATGAATTTTCGTTGTTTTTTTGTGGCAACAGGATTGTTCTTTTGTTTTGCATCGTGGGCACAACATGAAACTTCGCCCGATTTGTACAATCTCAGGGAGTGGATTCTGGAATCTATGCCTGCTGAAGAGGGTGTATCGGCCGATTTTGAAACCATTCTGAATGAACTGGAACAACTTCAGACGCATCCGCTCAATTTGAATAACGCTTCCACAACTGATTTGCAGAAACTGTTCTTCCTCACCGATTTTCAAATTGCCAGTCTTTTAAAATACCGCGAAGAGAAAGGCCCCTTCCTGACCATTTATGAATTGCAACTGGTATACGGTTTCACACAGGATGTGATTAACTGGGTACTCCCTTTTGTATATGTTGGTGACCAGGAAATCGGTTTGACCCGAAAATCAGGTGTGAGAAAAGCGGGCAATCACGATCTGCAGATAAAAACACGAAAGGTTTTTGAGGAAATCAGGGGATACCAGGTTTATGATTCATCAGCCGGCAAAATGCAGTATCCGGGAAGTCCCTGGTTGCTCCATCTCAGGTATGGTTTTGAGTTGAAGGAACATGTAAAGGCAGGTATTACACTGGAAAAGGATCCGGGAGAAGAGTTTTTCAGGGGATCAAACCGCCATGGATTTGATTACAATTCGGCCTTTGTAATGGGAAGCAATATGAAGTTAATCAAATCGGCCATTGTGGGAGATTACCGGCTGGCATTCGGTCAGGGGCTTATTCTGTGGAGTGGAACGGCCCCCGGCAAATCCTCGTTACCGCTGGGCATTGTGAAACGACAAAACGGATTGAAACCCTATTCTTCCACCGATGAAAATAATTTTTTCAGGGGCGTGGCAGCTACCACTTCGTTGGGAAAGGTAGATTTTACCGGATTTTTCTCGTTTAAAAAACGAGATGCCAATATCATTGATACGCTAGGATCAGGAGATGTGGTTTTTTCTTCGTTTCAGGAAAGTGGTTATCACCGCACCCAATCCGAGGTAAGCGACGAGAAAACACTGGGGGAAACCATGTATGGCGGAAACATCATTTACCGCAACAATTTCCTGAAAGCCGGTTCCACGCTTGCCTTTTATCATTTCAACAAGCTCGCGGAAGCCGGTGATGAACCCGAAGATCTGTATGATTTCTCCGGAAACCACCTGGTGAATTGGGGAATTGATTATTCGTTAATTGTAAAGAAAGTACAGCTGTTTGGCGAAGTTGCCACCGGAAATAATCATTGGGCCTTAGTTAACGGACTCCTGCTGAATGTGAACAAGTATGCCGCATTTTCATTGCTTTACCGGAATTTGTCTTCAGGGTACATCAGCATGAATAGTTCTGTATTTTCTGAGAATGCATCCAATAACAACGAGGAGGGTTTTTATGCCGGATTGGTGCTGCATCCCGCACCAAAGTTCAGTATTTCGGGATATGCTGATTTTTACCGGTTTCCCTGGGTGAAAAGGAATGTAAGTGCCCCTGCTTCCGGGAGTGATTATTTGCTTCAGGTGGATTTTAAGGCGACAAAGAAAACGACCATGTACCTCAGAATTAAATATAAGAATAACCCGGTTGATGAGGAATCAGGAAGTCAACTACCTGATATCGCAGATGACGAGCGATCGGGAATTCGTTACCACGTGAATTACAGAGCCGGAGAAAACATCACGATGCAGAACCGGGTTGAAATGGTGATTACCCGGGCAGGATTGGCAGAAGCATCCAGGGGGGTCATGGTTTATCAGGATGTCAGGTATGAATCAAAAAAACTACCTCTTGTGATGGACCTCAGGCTGGCCTGGTTTAATACAGGTGATTATTCGGCCCGTATCTATGCCTATGAGAATGACCTGAGCACTGGTTTTTCTTTTACGCCCCTATATGATTCCGGATTTCGCAGTTATGTGATGGTGCGGTACAACCTGTCAGAAAATCTTTCTTTCCGAATCAGGTTATCCAATACGTATTTCTCAAACCAGCAGGAAGTCAGTTCAGGCTGGGATAAAATCAATACGCCCACCCGAACCGACCTGAAATTGCAGCTTGCACTTAAGTTCTGAGCCTTTCAACCCGGCTATTTATACCACACCGTGAAATCCCTGTTACTTCTTGGTACTTAGCAAAATTTTGTTATTTTTGTAACTCTCTTGCCACAGGGCATACAACAAGGTATTAATAGTAAAATATTTAACACATGAAGACATATTCTACTGGTCAGATTAAAAACCTGGTAATTGTTGGTAATTCAGGATCGGGCAAAACCACACTGGCTGAAGCAATGCTGTTTGAAGGCGGTGTCATTGAAAGACGCGGTGATGTGGAAAGCAAAAATACCGTATCCGATTTCAAGGAAATTGAGCAAAACAACACCTGTTCTGTTTTTTCATCGTTGTTATATACTACATATAACGATCATAAGATCAATCTTATTGATGTTCCCGGACTGGACGATTTTGTCAACGGCGTGGTCTCTGCCCTGGCGGTTACTGACAGTGCGCTTATGGTTGTTAATGCCCAGAACGGTATTGAGGTAGGTGCCGAAATACATGGCCGTTACCTGGCCACTGCCAACAAGGGAATTATCTTCGTTGTGAACCAGGTGGATCATGATAAAGCAAACTGGGAGAAGACGGTTGAATCGATCAAAGAGCGGTTCGGAGTTCATGCGGTACTTGCCCAGTATCCTGTTAATACAGGCGCTGGTTTTGATTCTATCGTTGATTTAATCACCATGAAGCTTTACAAATATGCGAAAGATGGTGGCAAACCTCAGATTTTGGATATCCCGGCTGATCAAAAAGACCAGGCAGATGAGCTTCATGCGTTATTGGTTGAAAGAGCAGCAGAAGGTGATGAAGCACTGATGGAATTGTTCTTTGCAAATGACACACTGACCCCTGAAGAATTACAGAAAGGGATCCGTGCAGGGTTGATACAACGTGGTATTTTCCCCATATTCTGTGTGTCAGCCAAGAAAAATATCGGTATCGGACGATTGCTGGAAGTTATCTCCCAGATAGCACCCGGTCCGGCCGACATGCCTGTACCAAAAGCAAACGGCAAGGAAGTGAAATGTGACCCTGCAGGTCCGGCAACCCTCTTTGTTTACAAATCTGCAGTTGAAACACACATTGGTGAGATCAACTATTTTAAGGTAATGGCAGGAGAAATCAAAGAAGGTATTGACCTGAACAACAATTCAACCCAGAATAAGGAACGTATTGCCCAGATATTTGCTGTGGCCGGGAAGAACAGGACCAAAGTCACCAACATGCTTGCCGGCGATTTGGGTGCAACAGTTAAGCTAAAGGCCACCAAAACCAATCAGACATTGTCAGCTGATACCAACATCAAGTTTGACCGCATTGAATTCCCTGAACCCAAATACCGCACTGCTATCAGAACGCTCAGCGAAAGTGACGATGAGAAATTGGGAGAAGCCTTGCAGCGCATGCATTTTGAGGATCCTACCATTAAAATCGAATATTCCAAAGAGCTCAAGCAAATTATTATAATGGGTCAGGGTGAATATCACCTGAATATTATGAAGTGGCATCTTGATAATCAATTCAAAATTGCCACCGAATTTCTTGCACCTAAAATACCTTACCGTGAAACCATCACCAAATATGCAGTAGCTGATTACAGGCATAAAAAGCAATCTGGTGGTTCCGGACAATTTGGCGAGGTGCATCTGGTGATTGAGCCCCATAAGGAAGGAACACCAGATACAGAAATGTTTAAAATTGACGGAAAAGATCAGAAAATGTCAATCCGTGATAAGGAAGAAATTCCATTGGCATGGGGAGGAAAGCTGGTTTATTATAACTGTATTGTAGGCGGATCAATTGATGCCCGGTTTTTACCGGCTATTTTGAAAGGCCTTATGGAAAAGATTGAAACAGGACCTTTGACAGGTTCTTATGCACGTGACATCCGGGTTTATGTATATGACGGCAAGATGCACCCGGTTGATTCCAACGAAATATCATTTAAGCTGGCCGGAAGAAATGCATTCAGCCTGGCATTCAAAAAAGCAGCTCCCAAGATTCTCGAGCCTGTTTACCAGGTAGATGTGCTTGTTCCGGGTGACCGCATGGGTGATGTTATGAGTGACCTTCAGGGCCGGCGTGCCATTGTGCAGGGTATGAGCTCGGAAATGGGATTCCAGAAGATTACGGCAAAGGTTCCCCTGGCTGAAATGAACAAGTACTCCACTGCGCTCAGTTCCATGACGGGCGGACGGGCCATATATTCTATGAAATTCATCGATTATGAAGCTGTTCCCGGCAACGTTCAGGAAGAACTGCTGAAGGCATACGAGGCAGAAGATAAGGAAGAGTAGGAAAAACAACAGCAAGTCTGATTAACTTTCAAAATCCCGTTATTCATTTGACGGGATTTTTTTTATAACAAACAAAAAAACCGGGGTTTATGCACCCCGGTTTTTTCAACGTATGTTTAGGATCAACCGCATCTTGATGAACCGCAGTTACGGCATACCAAACAACCTTCCTGGTAGACCAGATTATCTGATCCGCATTCAGAGCAGTTTTTTCCTTTCTTGACTTTGGTATCGTTTGGAATGTATTTTTTAAGTGCCCGTTCCACACCATTCTTCCAGGTGTTGATTGTAGCGCTGTCGAGCTGCAATGAAGCCACAAGGTTAACTACGTCAGCAATAGGCATGCCATGGCGAAGTACGCTGGAGAACAATTTGGCATAATTCCAATATTCCTTGTTGAACATATGTGAGAGTCCGCCAAGTGTATTGTTATAGCCGTATTTATCAGTGTACTGGAAGTCGTACCGTGATTTTCCGTGTTCATCCTGGTTCTTGATAATTTTACCTTTGGTAATGGATTTTGGGATGGGGAACATTTCATCGTCTACAATACCGGTAAATATTTCATAAGGTTTGTTGTCTTTCAGTCCGATAAATGCAATCCATTTCTCTTCATTATTATTGAAGCGGATGATATCGGCATCAAGAGTACGCGGCCTCTTGTATTTAATTGTATCGTTTTCTTCGCCCGATTTTTCTTTTTCAGAATTATCCTTGATCAACACGCCGGAGCGGGAACCGTCGCGGTAAACAGTTACGCCTTTGCAGCCACTTTGCCATGCGGTAACATACAACTGTCCTACAAGCTCTTCTGTGGCATTGTTGGGCAGGTTGATGGTAACGCTGATGGAATGATCCACCCACTTCTGCACTTCACCCTGCATCCGCACCTTGCTCATCCAGTCGACATCATTTGATGTGGCTTTATAATAGGGTGATTTTGCCACAACCTCCTGCAGTTTTTCGTCGTTATACTGTTTTACTTCCTCTACATTATAACCGTTCATTTCGAGCCAGATGAGGAATTTATGGTGGAACACATTGAATTCTTCCCATTTATCGCCCACCTCATCAGTAAAACTGATATTGATATTGGTATCGTTGGGGTTTACCTTACGACGGCGTTTATATACCGGCATGAAAACCGGCTCAATGCCTGATGTGGTTTGAGTCATCAGACTGGTAGTGCCTGTGGGGGCGATGGTGAGCAGTGCTATATTCCTGCGGCCGTATTTCACCATATCTTTGTACATCTGCTCATCTTCATGTTTAAGTCTCAGAATAAAGGGATTGTCCTTTTCGAGATGGGCGTCGTATATAGCGAAAGGTCCGCGTTCTTTGGCAACTTCAACCGAAGAACGGTAGGCTTCCAGCGCAAGAGTCCTTTGTACTTCAACAGAGAAGTCAATGGCATCATCGCTGCCGTACCGCAATCCAAGTGCGGCAAGCATGTCGCCTTCAGCAGTAATGCCAATTCCGGTACGCCGTCCTTCTTCAGCCTTAATGCGGATGTTTTCCCACAGCTTTTTTTCTACTCTTTTCAACTCGGGATCTTCAGGATCTTTATTGACTTTATCCAGAATGGCATCTATTTTTTCAAGTTCCAGGTCAATGATGTCATCCATCATTCGCTGGGCGTAGTGAACATGCGTTTTGAAAAGGTCAAAATCGAACCGGGCATTACTGCTGAAAGGTTCATTCACATAACCGTACAGGTTGATTGCCAGCAGACGGCATGAATCGTAAGGGCAAAGTGGAATTTCACCGCATGGATTTGTTGATACAGTACGGTATCCAGAATCGGCATAGCAATCAGGAACTGATTCACGGGCAATGGTATCCCAGAAAAGGATACCCGGTTCGGCTGACTTCCAGGCATTGTGAACAATCTTTTCCCAAAGTTTGCGTGCTTCAATTTCCTTTTTGAAAACCGGATTCGGTGAATCAACGGGGTATTGCTGCATATAATTCTCATTGTTCACCACAGCTTTCATGAATTCATCGTTGATCCGCACCGAAATATTGGCGCCGGTAACTTTACCTTTTTCAAGCTTGGCGTCGATGAATTTCTCAGAATCGGGATGCTTGATGGAGATACTCAGCATAAGAGCTCCGCGACGGCCGTCCTGTGCCACTTCACGTGTTGAGTTGGAATACCTTTCCATAAAAGGTACAACACCGGTAGAAGTGAGTGCACTGTTGAGTACAGGTGTACCTTTCGGACGGATGTGCGACAGGTCGTGACCAACGCCTCCACGGCGTTTCATCAGTTGCACCTGCTCCTGATCAATCTTCATGATTCCGCCATAGGAATCGGAAACTCCTTTATTGCCAATCACAAAACAATTGGAAAGTGAGGCTATCTGGAAGTTATTGCCAATACCGGTCATCGGACTGCCCTGTGGAATAATGAATTTGAAATCCTTCAGCAGGGAATGAATCACCATGAGCGGCATGGGGTTGGGGTACTTCTGCTCAATCCGGTGTATCTCATTGGCAATACGCCAATGCATCTGATCGGGATTCTTTTCATAGATCTTGCCGAAAGAATCCTTAAGGGCATACTTATTCACCCAAACGGTTGCAGCCAGTTCATCTCCCTTAAAATACTCAAGGGAGCTCTTGTAAGCTTCCTCATAGGAATACGTATTGTCCTTATTTGTGATAACTTTTTTCACGGGTTCTTTACTTTCGGTAGAATTCAAGGTCAGATTTTTAAATTTTGTATTTTCAGCCTGCATGGGAATAATTTTAAATCGTTGGAAACTTGACCGGTAAAAAAATTACCGGAGTTTTTCAGATAGTACTGCAAGTTAGTGACACAAACCATGTCCGCCAAGTAGAGTTCCTTCGTATTTATTAACATTCCCGTGGAGTTATTAACCCGATGGGATAAGGGATTGAGAAACTGAAATTTGCTGGCTACAATCATTTGGATCTCTTGTAATTTATAAAAAACTATCCCTTATCCGACACATAAAAACAGAAAAAGATATCAACGGATTTTTTGTTTCATAACGTGTTTATACTTTCCTCCTTTCTTCTGAAAGCAAGCAGTTCAGAGTACCCGGGGTTGTTGATTGCGAATTTTCCGGTTGCCGTATTCGTTTTATTTCTTATTTTAAAACCGAATCCGCAAAGTTACGATGAAAATCAGGGGGTTGCGGTATAAATATTGTAAATATTCAGTTGTTTTAGCAAAGTCGAGTTGTTTTTCGTTGCATGATGAAATGGTGCCGGTTTGTCGTGAGAAATATTTTCAGCACTCAAATAAGGATGTTTTTTTTCTAATGAGGAATACAACAACGGAATTCTTACTTTCAGGTATTGCAAGGGGCAATTCAGGAGGGCTAAATCACAATCAGCTAATAGTACCCGGAGCCGGAATCGAACCGGCAAGGGAAAATCCCACTGGTTTTTGAGACCAGCGCGTCTACCTATTCCGCCATCCGGGCATGTAACAGCGGTGAACCTAATGGGTGTAAAGAACTAAAACGGATTGCGAAGATAAAGAAATGTTTTGTTTGCACAAAATATAAATATAGTTTGGATCGCAAATCGGGAGGCAGCATGATCTGCTTGATGATCTCATGAACCAGCCTGCAATTACCGATTCACCTTCATGCCGGCCGGCAGGCAATCACCATTTAACAACCAAAATTCAACATTAATAATTCTCTTTCTATCTTTGCTAAAAACTGATTTTGGACAACAACATTCCCATACGTCCCCGCCTGCCTCACTGGATGAAGATGAAACGGGCGCAAGGTGAAAACTATTCGCGCGTTAAAAACCTGGTGCAGCAGCAGCACCTGCATACCATATGTACCAGTGGTAACTGTCCCAATATCGGTGAATGCTGGAACCAGGGTACGGCCACCTTCATGATCCTGGGCAACATTTGTACCCGGCATTGCAAATTCTGCTCGGTGCCAACCGGTAAGCCGTTGCCTGTGGACTGGGAGGAGCCCGACAGGCTGGCACGGTCAGTAAGTGTTATGGGCGTGAAACATGGCGTAATCACATCGGTTGACCGGGATGATCTGGACGATTTAGGGGCAGGCTTTTGGGCTGCGGCCATTCACCGGGTTAAAGGGCTGAATCCCGCCACTACTTTGGAAGTGCTGATTCCGGATTTCCAGGGCCGGGTTGAACTCGTTCAGCAGGTTATTGATGAAAAGCCTGAGGTAATCTCGCACAACCTCGAAACGGTTAGGCGATTGAGCCGGCAAATACGCAGCCGTGCCCGGTATGAAACCAGCCTGGAGGTCCTTGGTTATATTGCACGTTCGGGCATCACTACAAAATCGGGTATCATGCTGGGGTTGGGTGAAACTGAGGCAGAGGTGCTGGAAACCATGGATGATATGCTGGCAGTTGGAGTGAAGGTGATGACCATGGGTCAGTACCTTCAGCCCACAATGAATCACATGCCTGTGAGTGAATTCATTACGCCGGAATCATTTGAGAAGTATAAAAATATAGGACTTGGCAAGGGATTTGCAGTTATTGAAAGCAGTCCGCTTGTGCGGTCGTCATACCATGCAGAAAAACATATATTATGAAGAAGTTGATCTTTGTTGCTTTTATTCTGGCTCTTACAGTCCCAACTGCTTTTCCCCAGGATGTTGCCGATTCCACTCTGTATGATGCAGGCTTAACCATACTGAACCGTGCGAAAACAAGTGAGCAATTTCTGGAGGCTGCCTTTTATTTCAAGCAGATGACAGATCAGGTTCCCGAACAATGGCTTGCTTATTATTATGCAGGGCTGACTTACCTCAAGGCCAGCCATACAGCGCTTGACAGCAAATACAAGGATGATCTGATTGACAAGGCCCAACAGATGATTGACAAGGCAATGGCCATCAGACCTGGTGAGTCAGAATTGTTGGCGTTACAGGCGTTCCTGTACCAGTCGAGATTACAGGTAAACCCTGAAGTACGTGCTCTGAATTATGCTCAGCAAGCCGATGCCGTCCTTAAAAAAGCCATGGCAGCGAATCCTTCCAATCCGCGGACTTACATGCTCATAGGATATAATACCTATTACACACCTGTTCTGTTCGGAGGAGGTGCTAAAAAGGCCTTACCCTTGTTTCTTAAAGCGCGTGAAAAATTCAATGCCTTTAAACCTGAATTGTCCTTCTTTCCTGCCTGGGGTGCATCCGAGAATCAGCAGATGATCAGGGAATGCAATCGGGCCCCGAAATAGCAATTCAGTTTAAAATGGACTTTATTTATTCTGTCAGCACTGCCGTTCCGCTTGCTGTTACCATAAGCATGCTGCCGTTGCTGCCGATTGTTTCATAATCGAGGTCAACTGCAACCACGGCGTTGGCACCCAGACGGCGTGCATTTTCCTCCATTTCGGTCATGGCATTCTGTTTGGCTTCCCTAAGAACTTCTTCATAAGAGCCTGAGCGTCCACCCACAATATCCCTGATGCCGGCAAAAATGTCGCGGAACAGGTTGGCTCCAATAATGGCTTCACCGGTAACAATGCCAAAGTACCGGGTGATCTTTTTCCCTTCAAGGGATGGCGTTGTTGTTAAAATAAGGTTTTGCATGGTGTATCTAATTGTTTAGCAATTTATTCAATTTCTCCTTATTATGAATGGTAATTTTGTTTCTTTCGAACTGAATGATACCGTCTTCTTCCATTTCAGCAAGAGCACGTGCCAGTGAAGGCCGGGTGATACCGAAAAAGTCGGCCAGTTCATTCTGTGTTTGGCGGAATTCAAAGATATTACTGTCTTTGGGAATGTTTGTCAGAATGAAATTGGCAATTTTCTCCCTGATGGTTTTAAATGAAAGAAACCTGATTTTATTGGAAAGGAATTGGGTGCGACTGGATATGGCGTTCAGGTAATTCTGCAGCACCACCTTGCTGTTCTGTAAAATATAAATCAGCACATCGCGGGGAATGGTAAGCAGGGTGGACTGCTCATTGGCTATAATATCTACCGGAAAGCGGTTTTCGCGACCGAAAATAAAGGCCACAGCCAGTGGATTTGGAGCAGAAATGTCTTCAATCTTCAACTTTTTGCCCGAAAAATCTGCCATTTCGCCCCTTACTGAGCCTTTCAGAACAAAGAGCATGTCGTTGCAGGTATCATTGCTGTACGCAATGTATTGATCACGTTCATATTCTTTGATTCGGAAGGGCCGGCTGTCAAATAATTCTTCAACCTGCATAGTTGTGAGGCCACGAAAAATATTGGTTTCTGACAGGGAAGTAAAAACAAATTCCATAATAAAATCAGTTTTGTAACATATGGTACAAAGAATCGGACCACAAGGTCTTAAGTTTGTCTCAAAATTACGAAGCAAATCTTTAACTCGCCAGATAATGATACGGGATGTGGTAAAAATAAACGAAGAATTGTGCAATGGTTGTGGACTATGTGTGCCGGGTTGTCATGAAGGGGCCTTACAAATTATCGACGGGAAGGCACGTTTAATCAGCGATCTGATGTGCGACGGTCTGGGTGCATGCATAGGTCATTGTCCGCAAGGAGCCATCACAATTGAAAAACGTGAAGCAGAGGCGTATGACGAGTACCGGGTTATGGAAAATATGGTTACGAAAGGCAAGAATACGGTGATTGCACACCTGAAGCATCTGAAAGATCACAACGAAACGGGTTTTTTACGGGAAGGAGTCCGCTATTTAAAGGAGCATGAGCAAATGCTGGGATTCAGTTTGAATGAAGTTGTCAACGAAGTGCACCATCATGGCCAAACAGCAGATTCCCATTCACCTCATCAGGGTGGAGGTTGTCCCGGAAGCATGAGCAGGGTGATAGAGAGGCCGGGAGCAGGGGCAGCGGCAGCGGCAGGAGCAGGGGCAGTGGCGGCGGCAGAAGCTTTGCAGTCGGAATTGCGTCAGTGGCCTGTGCAATTGCACCTGGTTAATCCGCAGGCTTCGGCATACAGGAATGCAGATCTGCTGATTGCTGCTGATTGCACGGCGTTTGCCGTGGGAAATTTTCACCAGCGTTTTCTGAAGGGGAAGAGCCTGGCAATTGCCTGCCCGAAACTTGATTCCAATCTGGATGTATATCTGAATAAAATAACAGCCATGATTGATCACGGTGGAATCAATACCATTACGGTAATGATCATGACTGTGCCCTGTTGCGGCGGACTGTTGCGAATTGTTAACCAGGCTGTTTCGGTTGCAAGTCGCAAGGTGCCGGTTAAGCTGATTGTTGTATCGGTTGAAGGAAATGTGGTAAGTGAAGAATGGGTATGAGAAGCAATGAGCAATGAACAATGAACAATGAACAATGAGCAATGGACAATGAGCAATGAGCAATGAACAATGAGCAATGAGCAATGAACAATGAGCAATGAACAATGAACTATGAACAATGAACAATGAGCAATGAGCAATGAGCAATGAACAATAAACGATAAATAATGAGCTATAGGAATTCAGCAAAAAAATCAATAAATTTTAATAAATAAAAGCTAATAATTATGGGAATGTTTTGTAATCAGTGCCAGGAAGCCGCCAAAGGTTATGGCTGTGAAATCAAAGGAGTTTGCGGAAAGACCGGTGATGTGGCCAATCTGCAGGATCTGCTAATCTATGTTATGAAGGGTATTTCGTATTATACCCTGCAGCTGCGCGAAAAGGGATATGGTGACGGAGAGCCTGATATTTTTGTAATGAAAGGCCTTTTTGCAACCATCACCAATGCCAATTTTGATAAAGTGGTTTTTGTAGAAAAGGTAAAAGCGGCGCTGGCCCTCAGAAACAAACTGCAGGCCAAATTGCAGAGCCTGGGGGCTATTAACCGGCAAGAGCTGCCCGAGTGTGCTGTGTGGTTTGCCGATGGTGCTGAGGAATTTGAGATCAAAGCAACGTCCATTGGTGTATTATCCACGCAGAATGAAGACATTCGTTCGCTTCGTGGCCTGATTATTTACGGTTTGAAGGGTATGGCAGCCTATGCCGAGCATGCTTACAACCTGGGGCTTGAAGATGCAGCTATATATGCGTTTATGCATCAGGCCATGGCTTCAACAGTTAATGACAAGCTTACTACCGACGATTTGCTTAAACTGGTGGTTGACACCGGAAGTTTTGGCGTAAAGGTCATGGCACTCCTTGATAAGGCCAACACAGGACGTTATGGAAGCCCTGAAGTAACCAAAGTAAACATTGGCGTAAGGAAGAATCCTGCGATATTGATCAGCGGGCATGATTTGCGCGATCTGGAAGATTTGCTCGAGCAAACCCGCGACAGTGGAGTTGATGTTTATACCCACAGCGAAATGCTTCCGGCGCATTATTATCCGTTCTTCAAAAAATACAGCAATTTTGCCGGCAACTATGGAAACTCCTGGTGGAAGCAGCGTGAGGAATTTGAATCCTTTAACGGGCCCATTTTATTTACCACCAATTGCATTGTACCGCCCTTACCCAATGCACCGTATATAGATAAGGTATATACCACAGGTGAAGCTGGTTTCAATGGTTTTCAGCATATAGCCGACCGTAAGCATGGTAATGCAAAAGATTTTAGCGCAGTCATTGCCCATGCTAAAAAGTGTGCAGCCCCCCGTGAAATTGAACAGGGACACATCACCGGTGGGTTTGCCCACGCACAGGTTTTTGCACTGGCCGATAAAGTGGTTGAGGCAGTTAAAACCGGAGCCATTAAGAAGTTCTTTGTTATGGCCGGTTGCGATGGCCGCATGAAGAACCGCGATTATTATACCAACTTTGCTGCCGCGCTGCCCAAAGATACCGTAATTCTTACCGCAGGCTGTGCCAAGTACCGTTACAACAAACTGCCTCTTGGCGATATCAATGGCATACCGCGCGTTTTGGATGCCGGACAGTGCAACGATTCTTATTCACTGGCAGTAATTGCGCTTAAGCTGAAGGAGATATTTGCCCTGAATGACATCAACGAGCTGCCCATTGAATACAACATTGCCTGGTACGAGCAAAAGGCAGTAATTGTATTACTTGCCCTGTTATCCCTGGGGGTTAAGAAAATTCACCTGGGACCCACATTGCCTGCTTTCCTGTCGCCCAACGTGGCCCGGATCATTGTAGAAAATTTTGGTGTTTCGGGAATTTCCACAGTGGAATCCGATATGGTAAAAATGATGAATTAATTTTTATTACATGTAGAGACGCATTGCAATGCGTCTCTACAATAAAATTTATTACAATGGAATTTGAAAAATCAACCGTATTCAACCTGGCCAAATCAATCGATTGGTCGGATAATGCCACAGTGAGCAAGATGATCATTAAAAAGCAAACAGGCAATATCACCTTGTTTGCTTTTGATGCGGGGCAAAGCCTGAGTGAGCACAGTGCCCCTTTTGATGCCTTTGTAATGGTTACGGAAGGCAGGGGAAAAATAATCATCAACAAAACAGGCTATGATCTGGAAGCCGGTCAGTTTATTGTTATGCCTGCCAATATTCCGCACGCTGTTCAGGCGCAGGAAAAGTTTAAAATGATGCTGGTGATGATTAAGGGTGAATGATCAGTTAACCGGTTTGGTTCTGCCTGAGCCCACAGCATTGGCATTAATTATGGGATTACCCTTGTAATATACGCTGCCGCTGCCTGTAATGTTGGTTTCGAGTTCTTTAACTACGAAAACAGTGGCAGAGCCTGAGCCGGTAATATTTACCACGGCCTCACTCACGGAAAGTTCACCTGCATTCAGGCTTCCCGAGCCTGTAATCCGGGCGTCGAGTTCACCGGGATCGCCATTGCCGCTGAGGGAAATGCTGCCTGAACCGGAAACATCCGCATCAATTTCATGAAAAGTAAGGTGATCCATTTTAAGTGAACCGCTCCCGCTGACACTCAGTTCAAGATCCTGCACTTTTACCGGGCTTTTGCAGATCATATCTCCCGATCCGGCTATGGTAAGGGTGCTGATGCCGGGCATGGTAATATGAACGGTTATCTTTCCCAAATCGCGCCACTGCCCGTTCTTATATTTCAGCACAAGCACGTTGTTTTCAATTCCGGTTTCAATGATCTCCAGGGTGTTTTTATCAGCTTCGATTTCAACACTTTGCGGACTACCTTGGGTAATGTAAACATTTCCTGAAAAGGCAAGTGAAACACCTTCAAACGATGGAAGATCCCTGGATTCTTTTACCATCTGGCCGGTAATCACGTTGGAAGTGCAGGATACCAAAAAGTAAGCGGTTATTGACAGCGCCAACAACCCGGTTTTTTTCTTCATGCTTTCTTTCATATATGCTGTTTATGATAAAAGACGCAACAATTTTTGATTTGCTGCATGTTGCTCATAAATTGATCCGTACACCGCGCAGGCAATTAAATTAGTGTTATATTTGTCATCCGCAGACAGAAGTACAGTTGCCCATTTTTTACCGGACTATGAAAAAATACGATCCCATCCACCCTTATGGCGAAAAGCAGGAGCAATTCGACAAAAGATATCTTGAAATGGCGCGCATATGGGCACTGAATTCCTATTGCAAGCGAAGACAGGTGGGTGCGCTTATTGTAAAGGAAAGAATGATCATTTCCGATGGGTTTAATGGCACTCCTGCAGGTTTTGAGAATGTATGCGAGGATGAAAACAACAAAACCAAACCCTATGTGCTGCATGCAGAGGCCAACGCCATTACCAAGGTAGCTAAATCAAACAACAGCAGCGATGGGGCTACGCTTTATATAACCACTTCCCCCTGCATGGAATGCGCTAAACTGATCATTCAGTCGGGACTCCGCAGGGTGGTTTTTTGCGATAAGTATCACACCCAGGATGGAATTGAGCTGCTTCACAAAGCCGGCATTGAGGTTGATTATGTTGAAATTTAATTTGTATAAAGATGGAATTCAAGAATAAAGGTGTTGCCCTATACATGCCGGTGATCATTGCAGTTGCTGTAGTGCTGGGAATGATGATCGGAAGGTATTACAACACCAGCAACACAGAGAACAGGTTTGTGATTATCCCCAAGGTAAACAAACTCGACAATGTTTTGAATTACATTGAAAACGAATATGTTGACGCAGTTTCGAAAAATGACCTGATTGAAGAGGCCATACCCAGGGTTCTGGAAGATCTTGATCCGCACTCGCAATACATTCCGGCAGTTGAACTTCAGAAGGTGAATGAACCGCTTGAGGGAAATTTCAGTGGCATCGGAATTCAGTTCAACATGCTTAATGATACACTTATGGTCATTCAAACAGTACCTAACGGACCTTCGCAGAAGGTAGGTATACTGGCTGGCGACAGGATAATAAAGGTAGATGGTGATTTAGTGGCAGGGAAAAAAATTCCGAGTGATTCTATTGTCAGCCGTTTGCGCGGGCCTCGCGGAACTGAAGTGAATGTTGAGATCAGCCGCCGCAATGTAAAGGCTTTGCTCAGTTTCGATATCATCAGGGATAATATTCCTCTGAAAAGCATTGATGTGGCCTATATGATTAAAAACAACATTGGCTATATCAAGCTGAACAAGTTTTCTGCAACCACTGAAGAGGAATTTGTGAGTGCAGTAAATGACCTAAGGGCAAAAGGAATGAAAAAGCTCATCCTCGATTTGAGGGAGAATGGGGGCGGATTTATGAATGCAGCCATTTTTATTGCCGATCAGTTTCTGGCAGGGAACGAACTGATTGTTTATACCATGGGAAAGGCAAGGAACAGACAGGATTTTTCCAGCACTGCCGGAGGTTTTTGCACTGATTTGGAAGTAACTGTTTTGATTGACGAGAACTCGGCATCTGCCAGTGAGATTCTTGCCGGAGCCTTGCAGGATAACGACAGGGGAACCATAATCGGGCGCCGGTCGTTTGGAAAAGGTTTGGTTCAGGAGCAGAAGCCGCTTGCTGATGGTTCAGCTATAAGGCTGAGCATTGCACGCTACTATACCCCTACGGGGAGGAGCATTCAGAAGCCTTATAACCGCAACCTGGATGAGTATTATGGGGACCTGAACAACCGGTACCTCCACAGAGAATTGGAAATTGCTGACAGTAACAAATTTGCCGATTCGCTGAAATATACCACCCCGGGCGGAAAAATTGTTTACGGAGGAGGCGGAATTATGCCCGATGTTTTTGTGCCCATTGACACGTTGGGCATATCGGATTACTATATTGATGTGCGAAACCAGGGGTTGATTTACAAATTCTCACTCAAATTTGCTGATGAAAACCGCGACCGCTTTTCGGCTCTCAAATCTCCTGGTGATTTTGTTACTGCTATGGAAAAACAGAATGTTCTCAGAAAATTCATTGTTTTTGCTGCAAAGGAAGGCGTTAAAGAGGTGCCTCAAGATATTAAAACCTCCGAGAAAATTCTGAAAACCCAGTTGTATGCCTACATCGCAAGAAATTTTCTGGATGACAACGGGTTTTATCCCATTATTGAGGGAATAGACAACACGCTGCTGAAAGCAGTGGAACTTATATCGCAAAAGAAATAGAGCAGGCTACCATTTCCTAACCCGCTTCTTTTTTCCATCTCCACGCTTTCTGTCGCCACCGGAAGCAGCATGTTCTTTATTGCTGTTCCCGAATTTAGAGGGCTCCGAAACCTGAATAGTAACCGGGATTCCATCGTAAAGCGAGTTATTCATATCTGAAAGCAGCTGTTTTGTTTTGGATTGTTCGATTTCAAAAAAAGAAAATTTTCTCAAAATTTCAATCTTGCCAAATTCGATTCTACTGCCCTTACAACTCCGGTTTACCAATGCCATAAGTGATGAAGCAGAAAGGTTCTGTTTGCTGCCCAGGTTGATGTGAAAGCGGGCAAAGGATTCTTCAGTTTTCTGATAACTCGATGTTTTGCTGCTTTTACTGGTCAAATTAAGATCAGGGGCATCTTTATAATATTCCAGGAAGCGGTTGAATTCAACGGAAATAAAATGTTTGATCAGTTCTTCACGATCCAGCAATTCCAGTTTTTCATAAATGGCCGGCAGGTATTTTTCAATGTTGACCTCGTCAACCTGGGTGCTCTTTACCTTGTCAACCAGGTTGATCAATTGTTTCTCGCATATTTCCCTACCGTCGGGAACCTGCTTACGCTCAAATTGTTTAGTTGTAATTCTTTCCAGTTCCCTGATGCGGCCTGATTCCTTTACATGAACGAGTGATACGGCAATGCCATTTTTCCCGGCTCTGCCGGTTCTTCCGCTCCTGTGCACATATACCTCCGGGTCATCGGGAAGGTTATAATTGATGATGTGGGTGAGATCATGAACATCCAGGCCCCTTGCTGCAACATCTGTGGCAACAAGCATTTGTATGTTCTTCATCCTGAAACGGCTCATTACATAGTCGCGCTGGCTTTGTGAGAGATCGCCATGCAACGCATCGGCATTGTAACCATCATGCATGAGCTTTTCAGCCACTTCTTTTGTTTCTATTCGGGTACGGCAAAAAACGATCCCGTAAATGGAAGGATTCATGTCGGCAACGCGTTTTAGTGCTGCATACCTGTCTTTTGCCTGTACCATGTAGTATTCATGGGTAACATTATCGGCACCTGAATTTCTTTTTCCAACCGAGATTTCTTCCGGTGAATTCATGTAGGTGCGTGCTATTTTTGTAACCTCATTGGGCATGGTAGCTGAGAACAGCAAGGTCTGCTTTTCTTTGGGAGTCTTTTCCAGAATGGCATCCAGGTCATCCTTGAATCCCATATTCAGCATTTCGTCTGCCTCATCCAGAACAAGCCAGCGAATGGCAGACAGATCCAGTACTTTTCTGTTGATCAGGTCCAGCACACGCCCTGGCGTGCCCACTACAACCTGTTTTTTACTCTTTAAGCTGCGGATTTGTTCCTGTATGCTGGCTCCTCCGTAAACTGCGGTAACAGAATTACCCGGCATGTATTTAGAGAATCGGGTTATTTCGGTTGAAATCTGAAGGCACAATTCACGGGTAGGGCAGAGCACCAGGGTTTGCAATTGGGGTAAATCAGGGTCGCCCAGCTGAAGAACAGGCAGTCCGTAGGCGGCTGTCTTTCCTGTTCCGGTTTGAGCAAGAACAACGAAATCAGTAGCTGAGTTCAGTATCAAAGGTATGGCTTTCTGCTGAATTGGGGTGGGTTCGGTAAATCCAAGGTCTTCAATTGCATGCAATAACTCGGGAGTAAGTCCCATTTTTTTAAATGTATTCATAATATGCTCCTTTTCCGGCGATCTGAATTAAAACCAACCGCAAATGGAAGATTTAGCAGATACCAGATAATAATAAAAAAGATTATAATAATTGATTTGGTAATTTCAGTGAAGATTCAGTTCTTCATAATCGGGCAAAGGTATAACTATATCCTTAAATTCACTAAATTGGAGGGAGAATAATTTAATCGCTGTTTTACAGTTAATTATTATTAGTGTTTGTCCATAAATTCCCATTTGCTGCGTTACGCTTGTCCAATAATTGCTCATTTACTACCAGTAAACTCCGCATTGTTGGACTTCGCAAGCCTTGCAAATGGAACTCACTGAACAGACACATGACTTTATATATATTTTTCCAACTTAATTGACAGAATCTAATTAGTTTCACTTTTTGATTGCCCATGAAAAAGTTGTTGCCATACATCCTGATTTCTTTAATACTGGCAGTGATGTTTGCCGGACCAGTTGAAGCGCAGCAGCGCAAAGCCTCTATGGCTCAAAAGAAGAAGGAGCAGGTTGAACGCAACTATAAGAAGGCTTATGCAACAGCCCGAAGGAGAACCATTAAACACCGGCGGGAGATTCAGACTGAAGCAACCAAAAAAAGGATGGATGAAGCGGACAAACGTGCTGAAACTTTCAATACACAGAATGATCCGACTTTTTTTGAACGCTACTTTAAAAGGAAAAGACCCGGAAGAAGATAATTATTGCTAATTTTGTTACAGAACAAATCCGAATTCTTATGGATAACACGGTGGAACTGATTATTTATTTGGCAATTGCTGTGATTGGGATCATTGCAAATGCCCGCCGAAACAGAAAAAAAGTTGAGCATCCCGGTGAAATGAAACAGTCACCAGGCTATCCGCGCACGCTCACGCCTGATCCTGAGAAGGATTTTGCTCCTGACCTGGGGCCGCTGGCCGAGTTATTTGGTCTGCCAAAGACCGTGCAGCCACCTTACGAATATGAATCTGTTGAAAACGGCCCTACTATTGAGGAGGCCGGAATGAATGTGGACACCAGTGAAGCGGCTGCCGAAATGGCGGGGATGGACCTGGATCGTATAGAAAACGCTTCGTCAGAGAGTATTGATACAGTTACCGTTGAGTCGTTCGAAGAGGGGCAATCCGATATACAAAAAATGATTGCCAAGTATGACGCCATCCGGAAAAAGCTTGAATTTTCTGATGAGGATGATATTGCCAAAGGTGAGATTGTTTCTGTGGAAGCTGCAGAAGTTGCAGATCAGGCTTTACGCAGTAAGGCACGGTTTTTTGAACCCAGAAAGGCAATTATATATTCAGAAATTTTGAAAAGAAAGGAATATTGATTATTTTAGTGTAGCTATTCTTGAACAGCGCGCACCGGTTAAAATATTTACAAATTAATTAATTAGTTTTAGATCAATATTTTAAAGAGTTCCGAATTTTCGGGATTCTTTTTTTTATCGACTATTTCATCGTGGAGGAACAGTTATGACAAAAACGGCTTACATTACAGAAGAAGGTCTTCAGAAATTGAAAGATGAGCTTGAACAGCTTGTTGGTGTTGAGCGTCCGGCAATCTCAAGGCAAATTGCCGAGGCACGCGATAAAGGCGACCTGTCTGAAAATGCCGAATATGAGGCAGCCAAGGAGGCACAGGGTATGCTGGAATTGAAGATTTCCAAGCTGAAAGATATCGTTGCCAATTCAAGAATCATTGACGGTTCAAAACTTGACAATAAGCGCATTCAGATTCTGAATAAAATTAAAATACGCAATACAAAGAACAATTCCACTATGGAATATACCATTGTTTCTGACAGTGAAGCCGATCTGAAACAAGGCAAAATTGCCGTGAGCACTCCGATTGCCCGGGGACTGATTGGCAAAAAGGTTGGGGATAAGGTGGAGATACGGGTTCCCTCAGGTGTGATTCCTTTTGAAATTATGGAAATATCTTACTGAACGAGTCATTTTTTAGTTATGCCTACTGTATTTTCAAAAATCATTATGGGGGAGATCCCCTGTTATAAAATAGCAGAAGACAACAACTATTTTGCGTTTCTTGACATCAACCCGCTTGCGGAAGGGCATACCCTGGTTGTTCCCAAAAAGGAAACCGATTATATCTTTGACCTGGACGATGAGTTGCTGGCAGGCATGACCGTTTTTGCCAAAAAGATTGCCCGGGCTATCGGGAAATCGGTGCCCTGCAAAAGAGTTGGTGTTGCCGTGGTGGGACTGGAAGTGCCGCATGCACACATTCACCTGATTCCTATCAGCAACCTGGGAGATATTGATTTTGCAAGGCCCAAGTTGAAATTCACCCCGGAAGAGTTTCAGCATATTGCAGCTAAGATTAAAGCTGCCTTGTAACAGGCAGAGTTGGTGGCTGTTTGTATTGCCCGAGATGTGACTTGGGTTTTTCTTACCCTTTGATTCTTCCCGGATTCTTTTTGATAAAGTCTTCCCAGCTTTTGGCTGATCCATGCGCAACCGGATTGCATAACTGGTAATAATGGCACAGGGCTGCTGCCAAACCATCTGTGGCATCAAGGGTTGCCGGTTTGAGGTCTACCTTGAGGATGTATTGCAAAAAATTGGCGATTTGTTCTTTGGACGATTCTCCGTGGCCGGTGATGGATTGTTTGATTTTACGGGGTGCATATTCAAATACCGGAACCGACCGGTGTAAGGCGGCGGAAATAGCCGCACCCTGTGCCCTTCCCAGTTTCAGCATCGACTGGATGTTGTTGCCGTAAAACGGCGATTCGATGGCCATGGCTGCGGGTTTGTATTCCTCAATTAACTGCAGTGTGCGGTCAAAGATCCGGGCTATTTTCTCGTAATGATCCTTGGTTTTACGCTGATCGAGAGTGCCCATGAGTATCAGCACAGGCTTGTTGTTCTTTACTTCAATCAGTCCGTATCCCATAATGGTTGAACCGGGATCTATGCCAAGAATTACCATTTCAGTTTAAAAAGCTTTGGAGTAGGGACTAATGGGCTTATCGGGCAGAATGAGCCTTTTTAGCCGGGAGCCTCTTTCTTTTTCAGCTTTCTTGGGCGCGACTTCTCCGCTGATATAGTCCAAAATGGCTTTCAAAGAGGATTCTTGAGGGTCACCAAAGTTACGGGTAATGTCGTCTTCGGCAGGCAGTGTGGCAGGCAGTCCATCATAAAAATCACCTATATTATTGGCATTATAGTAGCTGAAAGTTACCGGCCAGGCAATATAGTTGCCAACCCTGAGGCCATCCATGCCTACCGGCTTGCCGTGGGTGCTTTCGCCGGCAATAATCACATCCACATAGGGACTGATGCCGTTGATCACCAGTTCGCTGGCTGAAGCGGTATTTTTTGTTCCGATGAAAAAAATGCGGTTCAGCGATACACCCTTGCTGATGGCCGGTATCTTGCTGGTTTCGTTAAACTGGCTGTATTTGTTGTTGTACCTGGTTTCAGTAAAAAGCTGGTTGCCGTGATCTTTGCCAATGAGCCAGCCTGCCAGTGTATCGGCAACGTTTACAAAACCTCCGCCGTTGTAACGCAGGTCAACAATCAATTCATCAATGCCCTGGGTGTTGAAATGATTGAAGGCTTCCTCAAACTCGGGGTATGCAGGCCTGATAAACTCTTCGAATACCAGGTAACCAATTCTGGTATCGCCCTGATTAATTACTTCATAGTGCAGTACGGGTGTTACCTGTATTTCTTCCTTGGTAAGCGTGAGGTTAACCGGGGCTCCGTTTTCATCCAGAAAGGAAATGTTGTTGGTAATGCCGGCTTTGGATTGGCCCAACAGGCCGCGAATATTATCTTCGGTTACAGTTGTTCCGTTTACTTTGGTGATGATCCATCCCCTTTTTACGCCGCCATTGGCAATCTGGGTATTCCTGAAAACATAAACGATCCGGATGTTACCGGCCTCATCGAGCCCGAATGAAAATCCATGTCCGTACATTTTGCCTTCACTGAACTGGTAGAATTCCTCCATGGTCTGAACATAACTCCATTTGTCGAATTCTTTGTATCGGATGGCATCCATGAATTCCTGCGGATTGGAATAAGCATCGTAATCAACACTTGTGGGAAGAAAGTTATACCACAGGTAATACTCCTTCATCAGTTTGAATATTTCCTTATTAACCGACCTGTCTTTGTTGTCCTTCTCAATTTTGCATGCGTTCAGTAACAATACGGCAGCAGCAATATATGCGATGTATCTGAAACAGAATTTCATACTCTTTCTTTAAATATTTCAATAGCTGAACGAAATCAGGATACAAAGTAAACGAGAAAAATATTAAAATGGTTTATCAGACCCTCTTTATAATTCTGCACGCAGATATGATGATCATACAATCTACTGCTTCT
Source organism: uncultured Bacteroidales bacterium (assembly GCA_964438935.1). Taxonomy (GTDB): domain Bacteria; phylum Bacteroidota; class Bacteroidia; order Bacteroidales; family UBA10428; genus UBA5072. Next base: position 14,903 of record CAYTNC010000007.1, on the reverse strand, counting down.
TTTCAATAAGGCGGAAGCCGGTATAGGGCTGCAGGGCCCCGGGAATCCTAATGCCATTGGGAGTTTGATTATTCTCCAGCAGGGCAGCCACAATACGCGGAAGGGCAAGAGAGCTGCCATTTAATGTATGCGCCAGTTGCGGCTTTTTACTGCCTTCTTCTCTGAAGCGCAATTTCAACCTGTTGGCCTGAAACGATTCGAAGTTGGAAACGGAGCTTACTTCAAGCCAGCGCTTCTGGGCTGCAGCAAACACCTCAAAATCAAAGGTCAACGCTGAGGTGAAGCTCATATCGCCACCACAAAGCCGGACAATGCGGTAGGGTAATTCCAGCTTTTTAACAAGTCCTTCTACGTGTCTGACCATTTCATCGAGCGCCTCATACGATTTGTTGGGGTGCTGAAGCTGCACGATCTCCACCTTGTCGAACTGGTGCAGCCGGTTGAGCCCCCTCACGTCTTTGCCGTATGAGCCAGCTTCACGGCGGAAGCAGGGAGTATAAGCTGTGTTTTTTACCGGGAAGTCTTTGGAATCGAGAATCACATCGCGGTAGATGTTGGTAACCGGCACTTCTGCCGTAGGAATCAGATAGAAGTTATCAAGGGTCACATGGTACATCTGGCTGTCTTTATCGGGCAGCTGTCCTGTACCAAACCCGGAATCTTCATTGACCATCAGGGGGGGCATTACCTCGAGATAGCCGGCGTTGATGTTTTCCTCAAGAAAGAAGTTGATCAGTGCCCGCTGCAATTTTGCTCCCTGGCCTTTATACACAGGAAAACCCGCGCCGGTAAGCTTATTCCCAAGTTCAAAATCAATGATGTCGTATATTTTAGCGAGATCCCAATGGGGAAGTGCATCAGGTGCAAGCTCAGGCATTTTACCGCCTTCGCGGTCCACCACATTGCCTTCAACTCCCTTTCCTTCAGGTACAAATTCCGAAGGCAGGTTGGGCAGCCGCACCAGGAGATTCATCAGGCCTTTTTCACTTTCGGTCAGTGATGCAGCAAGTTTGTCAATTTCCTGTTTCAGCTGAACTGTTCTGTTTTTCTTTGCTTCGGCTTCCTCTTTGCGGTTTGATTTAAGAAGTGCCCCTATTTCCCTGGAAATATTGTTGAGTTCCGATTGTGTGCCATCAAGATTATTCTGGGTTGATCGCCGCTCTTCATCAATTGAGAGAATATCATGCACAAGGTCCTTGGCATCAAAATTTTTTACGGCCAACCGGCGGATTACCTCACCGGCGTTTTCTCTGATCAGGTTAAGGGTAAGCATATTTGTGAGTGGTTTGTGCAAATGTAAAAAAAACCCCTGAACTCTAAACACAAATGTGGTTTATAGTTCAGGGGCCCTTTGTCAGGTACCGTTTTCAGGTACTTATTCTGCTGCAGGAAGAACAGATACGAAAGAGCGATCGTCTTTTTTGCGGTGGTATTTTACCTGTCCGTCAGTTAAAGCATAGAGTGTATGGTCTTTACCAATGCCAACGTTGATTCCGGGATTGTGGACTGTGCCACGCTGACGAACAAGAATGTTGCCTGCTTTCACCTGTTCACCTCCGAATATCTTGATTCCCAATCTCTGGCTATGTGATTCGCGTCCGTTTCTGGAACTTCCGGCTCCTTTTTTATGTGCCATGGTTTTTTATTTTATAATGTTGAATTCCTTATTTTTTTGATTTGCTTTCGCTTTTGCCTGCTGCCGGTTTTTTTGCTGCAACTTTCTTTTCGGTGCTGGCGGATGCCTTTTTTACAGGAGCTTTCTTTTCCTTTGCCTCAGTTTCTTTGGGTGTGGTTTTTTTTGCGGTGGCTTTAACAGCAACCGGGGCTTCAGCTACTTCGGCTTTCGGAGCTGCTTTCTTTTTTTCACTTCTTGTGGGAGTGCCGGTTTCGCTGATGTCTTCAATGAGAATTTCGGTAAAATTCTGCCTGTGACCACTCAGTTTCTGATAGGTTTTCCTTCTTTTCTTCTTGAATACAAGAACTTTATCACCCCTCAGGTGAGATACTATCTGGGCGAGAACAACTGCATCCGGAATAAACGGTGCACCCACATTTACTTTTTCCTCGTTGCTTAACAGCATTACCTTGTCAAAAGTAACTTCATCACCAATCTCGCCGGGGAGTCTGTGTACAAATACTTTCTTCCCTTTTTCAACCTTAAATTGTTGACCGGCTATGCTTACTATTGCGTACATTATATATAATTTCAATTTATTTTTGGGTCTGCAAAAATATAAAACTTTGAATGATCTGCAAAATAATTAGGTAATTTAAGCTAAAATAAATGTGAATGTCAGTATTTCCCCTGTTTTTTAATGAACAACAGGGCATTAAACGGTTCTGATTCAATTGGGCGGGCCGTATATTTGTAAGTAACAGTAAAACAGTCTTTTAATGATAGGTTGAAGTTATTCGGAAGCTAAATGAATGAAATCACTATATTTGTGAGATAAACACAACTATCTGACCGGGAAGAATGAATAAGGTTAAACTCAACGTCCTTGGAATTTCATATAGTCAGACGCAAACCGGTGCTTATGCGTTGGTGTTGGCAGAGGAGAATGGAAGGAGAAGGATTCCTATAATCGTAGGCGGATTTGAAGCACAGGCTATTGCCATACAGCTGGAAGGCTTAAAACCGCCCAGGCCGCTCACACACGACTTGTTTCTTAATTTTGCGCACACCTTTAACATTGACCTGCTTGAGATCACTGTTTATAAGTTGGAGGAAGGTGTTTTTTATTCCAAGCTTACCTGTGATAACGGACAGCGCATTATTGAGATAGATGCCCGAACGTCTGATGCCATAGCGCTTGCCTTGCGTTTTAAATGTCCTATATATACTACTGAGGATATCCTTAAAAAGGCAGGAATCATTCTTGATTTTGAGAAGGAAGCTGCCTTGCAGACCAATGCAGATCCTGTTGCCCCTCCCAGAAATATTACCGTGCAGGATACCTCATTCACTGATGAACTGAAACACAACAACATACAGGAGCTTCAGGATATGCTGAATGCGGCAATTTCAGCGGAAGATTACGAGAAGGCTTCGTTGATCAGGGATGAGATCACCAAACGGAAAAAGGAATAACCCAACCTGAAACTACCGGTGAATGACAATGGCTGAAAAATATGGCAGTGAATTATACCAGACCATTTTAGATAACATACCTTATCTTGTTTGGCTGAAAGATCCGGAAGGGAATTACATTCACATCAACAAGGCATTTGCTGATTCATACAACCTGACACCTGAAGACATTATCGGGAAATCCGATTTTGATTTTTGTCCCCATGACAAAGCCCGCGAATTCAAGAATTCCGATGATCAGGTAATCCATAGCAGAAAGCGGCAGTTTTTTGAGCAGTATGAGCGATTGGACAGCGGGATATGCAATTTTGAAACCTATAAAACGCCTGTATTTAATGACCAGGGCGAGGTAGTTGGCATTGCCGGCATTTCAAGGGAAATAGCCGATAATTCCCAGATGGAGAAAACCCTCCATGAGCGGGAAGAACAGTTCCGGGCACTGCTGCAGAACTCATCAGATGCCATCTCCATCATTAACCGTCAGGGCAAGATTATTTTTGAAAGTTCAGAGAAAAACAAAATCTCCGATTTCGAAATTGGAGAACTGCTGCATAAACCATTCTTTGACATGGTGCATCCTGATGATGTTCCCCTGATCAGGGTGGTGATTAAGGACGCCCTGGCCAACCCGGGCAGACAGATCAAGAAGGAATACAGAAGCCTTCATAAAAACAAAAGATGGATTTATGTTGAGAGCATCTTTTCAAACCAGTTGAGCAATCCGGCCATCAGGGGAATTATCGTTAATTCCCGGGATGTGTCCGATCGAAAAATGTCTGAACTGAAAGAAAGGGTATACCATGACAACCTGATCTTCTTAAGTAATTCGGCCCTGGAACTGTTGGGACTTTCATCCAGGGATGAGATTTACTGGTACATACCTGAAAAACTGGCTACGTTTCTGGAAAATGCTGTTGTGCTGGTTTCTTCGTACAACGAAGAGACAAAGAAGATGGTGGTGGAGAGCTTTTCCGGATTAGATCCCTATACCCGGCAGGTTGAACATATAATTGGACGACCTCTCATCGGAATGACTTTTCCTGCTGATGGCATTCCGCTGCTGCCTGAAAACGTAGGTACTGTGCTTACCATTAAGGATGAGATGTTTGAAAGTCCGATCGGCCCGATTTCCACTGAACAACTTGAAAAAGTAAGGCAATTGATCCACCTGCACAAAACCTATAATATTATACTTGCCCGGGATGACAAACGCCTTGGAAACATCACCATTCTTACTCTGAATAAGAGCATCATCAAATTCAAGCACATCATTGAAACTTTTGTTCACCAGATTTCTGTTGCCCTTCACCGAAGTCTGCTTGAATATGAGCTGATTAAAGCCAAAGACAAGGCTGAGGAATCCGATAAGCTGAAGACGGCATTCCTGGCCAATATGTCACATGAGATACGCACACCCATGAACGGTATTCTCGGATTTGCGGAAATGCTCAATGACAATACCCTGAGCCGCGCCAACCGAAAAAAGTACCTTAATATTATAAACAGCAACGGCAAAATGCTGATCAACCTGATTGATGATATCATTGATTTTGCCAAAATTGAATCGGATCAGGTAAATATGATTCAGGATGATTTTTCGCTGAACGGACTTCTTGACCAGGTACAGTCTTCTTTTCTGACGCGCAGCCTGAAAAAGGACAAGGCGAAGGTAAAAATAGTCACCAAAAAGGCTTTCCCCGACGAAAAATCATTTGTCAGAACCGATCCCACCAGATTGCGTCAGATTCTTACCAACCTTGTAGGGAATGCTATTAAATTCACCCATAAGGGTTTTATTGAATTTGGTTATAACCTGGAGGACGCGAAAAATTTAAGGTTTTATGTGAAGGATACCGGTATTGGTATTCCGGAAGACAAGCTTCAGCTGATTTTCGAGAGGTTTATACAGGCCGACAGCTCTCCTTCGCGGAAATACGGGGGGTCGGGACTGGGGCTGGCAATTTCCAAAGGGTTGGTGACCCTGCTGGGTGGGCGCATGTGGGCAGAGTCGATGGTGGGCAGCGGATCAGTTTTCTACTTTACCATACCTTTTACTTCGGTTAATAAAAAAACTGAAGAACAACCTGAAAACAAAATAACAAGAGCTCAATACAATTGGGAGGGCAAATTGTTTTTAGTAGCTGAAGATGATAAATTCAGCTATAAATTTCTGGAAGGTTTTCTCAAACAAACAAAGGCTGAAGTAATGCGGGCTTCCGATGGCCGCGAGGCGGTTGAGCTTTGCCGGAGCAATCCGGGTATTGATCTTGTGCTCATGGACATACAAATGCCGGAAATGAACGGTTTAATGGCAACTGAAGAAATAAAGAAATTCAACCCCGATATCCCCATTATTGCACAAACTGCCAATGCCATTAACGAGGAAAAGGTCCGTTGTATGCAGGCCGGTTGCAACGATTTTATAACCAAGCCGGTTAATATCAATGAACTGTATGACAAGATCAACAAATGGCTTGTTCACCACCAAACCTGATGGTTCCCTGAACCAACCTGTATGATGATCACTTTTATCTCTCTTGTTATACTGCTTTTATATTTAGTTATAATACAATGGTACAGGTATGAGTGGAACACGTATCCCATATTCATGCCTGCTGTGCAGGGTATTCAGGTTCCGGTAAGTGTGGTAATAGCATTCCGGAATGAAGCCGGAAATATGGAAACGCTGGTGCTTTCCCTGAGGAACCAGGCATATCCGATGGAAAAATTTGAGGTCATACTTGTAAACGACCATTCTGAAGACGGTTCAGAAATCAAGGCGCTGGAATTGTGCAGTACTTTGCCCAATTTCCGGGTAATCAACAATCCCACTCATCCCGGGGGGAAGAAGTCAGCCCTGGAGGCAGGTATCCTGTGCTCCTTGAATGAGCTGATCATCACTACCGATGCGGATTGCACTTTTCAACCGGAATGGATTGACACCCTGGCAGGGTTCTACCGGGTTGAGCAGCCCGACATGATCATTGGTCCGGTGGATATAACGTGCGAGCCGGGTTTTTTCGGCAAGTACCAGGAAGTTGAATTTCTCAGCCTGGTTGCTTCGGGAGCAGGTGCTGCGGCTGCCGAAAGACCCATATACTGCAATGCAGCATGTTTTGCCTTCCGAAAAAGTCTTTTCTTTGAAATGAATGATCCACTAAACCGAAAGGTGGTTTCCGGTGACGACACTTTTTTTCTGCATGCCTTGAAAAGAATGAAGGGCAATAAAATCAGGCTGCTTAAGTCGTACCATGCTGTGGCAACCACACGGGGCTATTCCTCAGTAAAGGATTATATGGATCAGCACAGACGGTGGGTGTCAAAGAGTATTCATTACAGGGACCCGGATGTGATACTTACCGCTGTTACTGTGCTTCTGGTTAATCTTTGTGTTTTCGTATCCGCCCTGCTCCTGGTTGCCGGGCGAAACTACTGGCTGTTCCCCCTGATGTTTTCAAGCAAGGCATTCAGCGATTACCTTATGATAAGGGATTACATGCGGTTTTGCCGGAAGAAAACATCGCTGGCAGAATTTCTGACATTTTCAGTTGTGTATCCGGTTGTTACCCTGTGGATTTCTTTTACCGGAATGGTCATAGGAACTCAATGGAAAGGCCGGCATAACAAGCCTTCAATAGGCTGAGGATCAGTTGCCCAATTCCGACATGAATTTGATGCGAACCAGGCGAACTTCTTCTTCGGAATAGTTGTCTTCACCCAGTTCCTTCAAGGCATTTTCGAGTGATTCATCCTCAGCTTCCTCCATGAAGTAATCATAAATCTCCTGCTGGTGGTCCTGGTCCATTACATTATTGAGGTAGTAATCAATACTCAGCTTGGTGCCCGAATTGACAATGGCCTCTATTTCATCAAGAAGCGCCGGCATTTCAATATTTTTGGCTGAGGCAATGTCCTCAAAATCCATCTGTCTGTCAATGCTCTGGATGACAAATACCTTCAGGTTCGACTTGTTGATAATGGATTTCACCACCATATCCTGGGGGCGGATAATTTCCTTTTCTTCAACATAACTCTTTATTATTTTAATAAAGTCGGCGCCGTATCTTTTTGCTTTACCGGCACCTACTCCAGTTATGTTCTGAAGTTCTTCCAGTGAGATCGGATATTGAATGGCCATATCTTCCAAAGAGGGGTCCTGGAATAAAACAAAAGGAGGGAGTTGCAGCTGTTTGGACAGCTTCTTCCTGAGGTTTTTCAAAATACTAAACAGTTCTTCATCGGCGGTTCCTGGCCTTTCCGACCCGCCATAGCTTTCTTCTTCCTCATCCGTATCGGAATAGTCGTGGTCATCAGAAAGCATGAATGATACGGGATTTTTCAAAAACTCATGCCCTTTTTCATCGAGCTTGAGCAAGCCATAATTCTCAATTTCCTTTTGAACGAGCCTTCTGATAAGAGCTTGCCTGATCACCATACTCCAGTAATTGGCATCCTTACTTTTTCCGGCGCCAAAGCTTTCCAGCATCTGGTGGTTGTATGATTTTATGGCAGGGGTTTTGACTCCGGCAATCATACTGGCTATATGGTCGACTTTGAATTTTTCCTTTACTTCAAGGATGGCCTTCAACACAAGCACAACATCATCTTTTCCTTCAAACTGAGTTTTGGGATGCAGGCAGTTGTCGCAATTGTCGCAGGTTTCACCCATCTCTTCTCCAAAGTAGTTGAGAAGCTGTCTGGGCCGGCATACGGAAGATTCGGCATAAGCAACCGTTTCGAGCAGCAATTGCTTTCCGATTTCCTGTTCAGCAATGGGTTTGCCCTGCATGAACTTCTCCAGCTTCTGGATGTCCTTGTAACTGTAAAAGGCAATGCAGTTGCCTTCACCGCCATCCCTTCCGGCCCGGCCGGTTTCCTGGTAGTAACCTTCAAGGCTTTTCGGAATATCATAATGAATTACAAAGCGGACATCGGGCTTGTCAATGCCCATGCCAAAGGCAATGGTAGCTACAATGACATCGGCTTCTTCCATGAGAAAACTATCCTGGTTTTTGGAACGTGTGGCCGAGTCGAGTCCTGCATGATAGGGGAGCGCCTTAATGCCGTTTACCTGAAGTGTTTCTGCCAGTTCTTCCACTTTTTTACGACTCAGGCAGTAAATGATGCCCGATTTTCCCTGATTGCTTTTGATGTATCGGATGATCTCCTTGGCCACATTTTTTTTTGGCCTCACCTCGTAATATAGGTTATGCCTGCGGAACGACGATTTAAAGACATGGGCACTGAGCATGCCCAGGTTCTTCTGGATATCGTGCTGCACCTTGGGCGTAGCAGTGGCTGTAAGTGCAATAATGGGGGCGGTGCCGATCTCATTGATGATTGGTCTGATACGCCTGTATTCCGGCCGGAAATCATGGCCCCATTCGGAAATACAATGCGCTTCATCAATAGCGTAAAATGAGATTTTAACCTTTTTCAGGAACTGGATGTTTTCCTCCTTGGTAAGCGATTCAGGGGCAACATAGAGGAGCTTGGTTTTTCCTTCAACTACATCGTGTTTGACTTTACTGATAGCAGCTTTATTGAGCGATGAATTCATGAAATGAGCCACTCCGTCTTCTTCGCTGAAACTGCGCATGGCATCTACCTGGTTTTTCATCAGGGCAATCAGCGGTGAAATGATAATTGCAGTTCCGGGCATTATCTGGGACGGTAGCTGGTAGCACAGTGATTTTCCGCCACCGGTAGGCATCAGCACAAAGGTGTCGTTGCCGTCAAGCACATTGCGTATAATAACCTCCTGATTTCCTTTAAAACTGGTGAAACCAAAATGTTTCTTTAATACCTCAATCAATGAAATATCTTTGCCAACACTCATTTTTTTTGTTCAAGTTAATTCATAATTCACGCCTGCACACAATTTAGTCATCTGTGATGAAATGATCTGTATAACAAATAATCGGGCTTGATAAGTTGTTAACACAAAAAGGTTCAGTTGTTTCTGCAGGTATGAACAGCTTGTCTGAAGGCAATCTCAAAATAATAAATACATTTGTAAACTAAATTAGTAATTTTTTTCTTATTTCGCTATACTCCAACCGGCATTTTAAAATTTATTAACATTTTAGGGCCTTCAGAGAAAGATAAAAGCACATGGCAGGTAACAACAAAGAGGAAATGACATTTCTGGAGCATCTTGAGGAATTGAGATGGCACATCATACGATCGGTTTTAGCTATAGTGTCAATCAGCATCCTGGCATTTGTTTTTAAAACTCTTGTATTTGATGTGATTTTGTTGGGGCCCAGTAAGTATGATTTTTGGACCAACCGAATGGTTTGCCTTCTGGGAGAAAGACTGCATATTGAGGGCCTTTGCATGAACATGGAGCCCATTCAGCTACAGAATACCGCCCTGGCCGGCCAGTTTATTGCGCACATCAAGATCAGTCTGATGGCGGGCCTGGTACTGGGGTTTCCTTATATGTTTTATGAATTCTGGCGGTTCATCAGGCCTGCTTTGTACCAGAATGAGCGTCAGCATGCAACGGGTGCCGTATTCTACATCACTTTTCTTTTTCTGCTCGGGGTACTGTTTGGTTACTTCCTGATCACTCCTTTTTCCATTAACTTTCTTTACAATTATCAGGTGAGCAACATTGTGAGAAACATTCCCACACTGGCATCCTATATTTCACTGGTTACTTCAATTGTGCTGGTGAGCGGCATTTTGTTTGAGCTGCCCGTACTGATTTATTTTTTGAGTCGGATCGGACTGGTTACACCGGATTTTCTAAAGAAATACAGGAAGCATGCCATTGTTGTCATACTCATTGTGGCAGGTATTATCACACCTACACCCGATATGTTCACCCAATTGATGGTTTCTATTCCGATGCTGTTGCTTTATGAGGTTGGTATCATTTTATCAAGGCGGGTTGAAAAAGCCAGAGAAGCTGAAACACTTGCAGGTTAGCCATGGTTATTTGTATATCTTTGCGTTATGAAACTGAGGACAGAAAACCTTGTTAAAAGATACCGGACCCGGACGGTGGTGAAGGATGTTTCCTTTGAAGTGGAACAGGGTGAAATTGCCGGATTGCTGGGCCCGAACGGAGCAGGCAAAACCACGTCGTTTTATATGATCGTTGGGCTGATTCAGCCCAATTCAGGGAAAATTTTTCTTGACGACGAAGAAATTACCTATGAACCGGTTTACCGCCGGGCACAGAAAGGTATCGGTTATCTTTCTCAGGAAGCATCAGTCTTCCGTCGGCTGAGCGTGGAAGACAATATCCGGGCTGTGCTTGAAATGACAAAACTCAGCAAAGAAGAACAGAAATTCCGCGTTGAATCGCTGTTGAATGAGTTCGGCCTGCAGAAAATCAGAAAGAGCCTCGGCATTCAGCTGTCGGGTGGTGAAAGACGCCGTACCGAAATAGCCCGGGCACTTGCGTTGAAACCCAATTTTATTTTACTCGATGAACCTTTTGCGGGAGTTGATCCGATTGCCGTGGAAGACATCCAGGAAATCGTTACCAAGCTCAAGGACAAAAATATCGGCATACTCATTACCGACCACAACGTACACGAAACATTGACCATCACAGATCGTGCATACCTGCTCTTTGAAGGAGAAATTCTGAAGGCGGGTACGGCCAAGGAACTTGCCGATGATGAACAGGTAAGACGGGTTTACCTGGGTAAGAATTTTGAGCTCAGGTAACACCTGAAGTTGTTTACGGAACCGTCTGTATGTCTTCAGGTCTTCAGGTTTTCAAGTCTTCAGGTCTTCAAGTCTGAAGGTCTTCAGGTCTATAGGTCTATTGGATTGATCTTTTAATCATTATATTCTCAAATCAGCTCATTTTCAAATTATCAACTTGTTCAACATGTCATCAAAAGTATACTTTGCTGATTTGCATGCCCATGCTGCCCTGAATCTGCAGCGCAAGCTGGAAATCCTAATCCGGAAGGCCGGAATTGACAGCATTGATTTTGACAAGAAACTGACTGCCATCAAGATCCACTTTGGGGAGCCGGGAAATCTGGCCTACATCAGGCCCAATTTTGCCGCTACCCTGGTGAAGTATCTCAACGGCAAGGGAGCCCGGACCTTTCTTACCGATTCAAATACACTCTATTCCGGGCGCCGGGCAAATGCCGTGGATCACCTGAGATCGGCCTGGGAGAATGGATTTAATCCGCTGGTGGTAGATTGCCCGGTGATCATTGCAGATGGATTAAAGGGTACCGATTATCAGGAAGTTGCAGTAGGACTGGAGTATTGTAAAACTGCAAAAATTGGCAAAGCAGTTATGGATGCGGATGTTCTGGTAAGCATGAATCATTTCAAGGGACATGAACTGACAGGATTTGGCGGTGTGTTGAAAAACCTGGGCATGGGCTGCGCCTCGGTCGGTGGCAAGCTTGAATTGCATTCCACCTCCCAGCCGCGTATTGCTGAAGAGAATTGCACAGGGTGCCGGGTATGTGTTAAAAACTGTGCCCAGGAGGCAATTGTTATAGGCGCAGATAAAATTGCGCGGATTGACTATGCAAAGTGTGTGGGTTGTGGGCAGTGTGTTGCTGTTTGCCAGTATGATGCCGCCGGTGTAGTATGGGATTCTGCTTCGGAACTCACCAATTGCAAAATTGCTGAATATACACTGGCCATAACAAAGGACCGCCCCTGCTTTCATATTTCATTTATAATGAACGTATCGCCCGATTGCGATTGCTGGGGATTCAACGACTACCCGCTGGTTCCTGATATTGGTATTGCTGCTTCGTTTGACCCGGTGGCTCTGGATCAGGCCTGCGTGGATATGGTTATTGCCGCACCGGCTATGGAAGCAAGCCGCATCCATAAGGAACATGTACACGACCACTACCAGGGAAAGGATAAGTTTGCACTGACTCATCCCAATGTACATTGGGACGCCGGATTGGTACATGGTGAAAAGATCGGCCTGGGAACCCGGAGCTACGAACTGGTAAAAATTTAACGAACCATTTCACCTGAGCTCATAAGCAACCACCCTGTTGTTGCTGAAAGTAGGTACCAGTAATAATTTTCTGTCGATGATATATTCTATGTCGGCCGCATTGGCATTAACAGGCGTGGTATCCAATAATTTAACTTTTGCTTTATCCGGATGAACCAGGTGTACGTTACCCAGCCAGTCTGAAATTAAGTAATTGCCGTTGCCGTCGGGAACAAGCCCGTCAATTCCCCCTGTGTTCAAAATATAGTCGCTGATTTCTTTGTTAACCGGGTTGATTTTAATTATGCGATCCTGAGTGCCCGCCAGCAGAATTCCGTCTTTAAAGTACAGTCCGTTCACCCCGCTTACCTGAGCCGATTTGATGAACAATTCAGATTTACCGTTCCGGACCACATAAATGGCATTGCCGTTGCTGTCTGATATATAAACATTTCCCTGGTCATCTACAGTTATATCGTTCAAAAAGCTGGATCCGGGAATTTCCCAAGTTTCTGCAATTTTACCGCTTGCGATGTCTATTTTAACCACCCGCGTGATGTCGGTAACATAAAGGAAGTTGCCGTGAATCCCCATGCCTTTGGGTGCATTCAGGCCTGTGACCCATTCCAGAACCTCTATTTTGCCGTCCGTTGAAAGTTTTGACAGGAATCCGGTACCGTCTTTATCAGTGGATGATCCGGTAATATTGGAAACATAAATAACTTGCCTTTCAGCATCATACAACACAGATTCGGGAACTTTCAGTTCCGAAGTACTTTCCCATTTTTTCTCAAGATTGCCCGAGATGTAAGCCTGCTGTGCGCTCACCGGTATGATCAGCGATATGATCAACAAAGAGAAAATCAGTTTTTTCATAAGAGTTCGTTTTAGGTTGACTTGGTAAATTTAATACTTTTTTATCTTTTATTATAGTGTGGTTTCAAATGTTGAAAAAGGCTGGTTGTCAAAATGAAGACTTTTTATTTTCACGGAAAGTAAAAATTGGTATCTTTGCGCGAAATTTTGCCGCGGATGTGGCGTAATTGGTAGCCGCGCAAGACTTAGGATCTTGTGCCGTAAGGCGTGGGGGTTCGAGTCCCTTCATCCGCACTAAGTGTGTTTTCAAAAAAATAGCTGACCGGGAGGTCCGGATGCAGCTGTTCACTGAAACTGTAGAAAATAGTGCAGCCCTGTGTTGGCATGGGCAGAAAAGAATAATATAAATACAAACCGGATGAATATTAAGAAAGACAGCATTGACGAATTAAATGCAGTAGTGACAGTTACCATTGAAAAGCCCGATTATGAGGAACGGGTTGCAAATGTCCTCAAGGATTACAGGCGTAAGGCCCGTTTTGACGGATTCAGGCCAGGGAAAGTACCGCAGGGCCTCGTGAATAAAATGTACGGTAAACCGGTGCTTGCAGAAGAAATTAATAAGGTGTTGTCTGAATCGCTGAGCAAGTACCTTGTTGACGAAAAGCTCAACATTTTGGGCGAGCCGTTACCAAACCTTGAAAAGCCGGTTAAGATTGATTGGGATAACGACACCGAATTCGAGTTTGCTTTCGATATCGGACTGGCTCCCAATATGGATTTTAGTATTTCTGAAAAAGACAAGATTCCTTATTTTAACATCTCGGTTGACAAGGAAGAAGTTGACAAACAGGTCGACAGAATTGCTTCGCGCTACGGCTCTTTTAAAGAAGTAGAACAGGTTGTTGAAAAAGAAATGATTAAGGCCGACATGGAGGAGGTTGACAGTAACGGAAATCCTGTTGAAAACGGCGTAAAGGCGGAAGATGTTAGCATTTCGCTTGAATTTGTGAAGGATGAGGATATAAAAAATAAATTTACAGGACTCAAAGCTGGTGATCAGCTGGTGATTGATGTGAACAAGGCTTTTGAAAATGAAACAGACCGGGCAGCCCTGCTCAAAGTGGATAAGGAAAAGCTGGGTGAAATCTCTGGTGATTTCACAGTGAAAATAAAGTCGGTTTCAAAATTTGAAAAAGCCGAGGTAAACCAGGAATTGTATGATAAAGCTTATGGCAAAGACGCCGTGAAATCGTCCGAAGAATTCCTCCAGAAAGTAGAGCAGGAATTGAAAACGGTTTTTGACCGCAACAGCGATTATAAATTCCGGCTGGATGCCAGGGCATATTATCTTGAAAAATTCAAGCAGGAACTCCCTTCCGCTTTCCTTAAGCGATGGCTGCTTCATGCCAATGAAGGCAAGGTGACACAGGAGCAGATCGACAAGGATTTTGATCACTTCACATCCGATCTGAAATGGCAGCTGATCAAAGGTAAAGTTACACGGGAACAGGAATTTAAAATAAATGAACCAGAGCTTCTGGAGCATGCCAAGGATGCAATCAGGCAACAATTCATTCAATACTATGGAATCGGAGAGGTTCCGGCAGACATGCTTGAGAAATATGCCAAAGAAAGCCTTTCACGTGAAGAGGACCGCAACCGCTACGTTGAAAGCATGAACGAAAATCTGGTATTTGATTTTATCAAGAAAACAGTGAAACTAGACAACAATGAAGTAACTTTGGAAAAGTTTAACAAACTGTTTGATAAAGAATAATAGTAAGAATCAATTTTCTAATATTATGGACCTGATCAGGGACTTCAATAAATTCGCCACCAAGCACATGGGCATCAGCAGCCTGAATATGCACCGGTATTCATCGGTGACCGGCAGTTATATATCACCAACCATCATTGAGGAGCGTCAGCTCAACGTGGCTCAGATGGATGTTTTTTCAAGGCTGATGATGGATCGGATTATTTTTCTGGGGCTTCCCATTGATGACTTTGTAGCCAATGTAATTCAGGCGCAATTGCTCTACCTTG